>JABJMI010000888.1 GCA_018659505.1 Planctomicrobium sp. | reverse complement strand
ATTGAGGTGGGCAGGAACGGGATCAAACGCTATTGGATTTCCAGGCGTTCTTCGCCGAACACGCGTGGGAGACCACCAGTCGAGTCCTTCTGCACCTGCATAATTACTGATGGCCAGCCCATGTGCTTCTACAGGACCGGAGAGGGCAGCATCAGAGGGGCATCTGAGGATGTCTAATTGGACGGAGGTAATCAGTTGCCCGTCGGGAAGCGACTGGTTCCAGATTGGGCGATTAAAATCAATGGCATTATTCAGACTGCCTTGATCGAGCATCGGCAAGATTAGCTCAATCCAGGTAAAGTTACGGGGCGCCCATGTCGAACCTTCGGGAGCTGCCCAAATACTTTCGGGAGGGAAAATCTGAAACTGGTCGTGATAATTGTGAAGTGCTAAGCCAATTTGCTTGAGGTTGTTTTGGCAGCGAGTACGACGAGCCGCCTCTCGAGCTTGCTGAACAGCCGGCATCAAGAGTCCCATCAAAGTGACCATAACGGCGATGACTACTAAGAGTTCGACGAGCGTGAATCCGCGACGTTGATAATTGATTTGTAGAGTTTTTGGTTTCATGAGAGATCTGAATGTATGTAGAAACTCAGGGCGATTCTTACAGGCCACGGGAGCAATTCTCGGCAGCTCCCCTCTGGTACACCTAATCTAAATTCCCATGCAGTCACACGGAATACCTGTTTTCGGCATTTATTGCGATTTTTCCAGACTAATTCACTCCTATCGAATTTGATGAAAACAGGGTTCGTCATTGATGCCACCAGTCTACATTTATGGTCGATCTGTAACGGTATGTTTAGAAAAGGCATCAATCGGGTTGAAAAGGCAACGCGAAAAGACGCGACGAAATCTTCAAGGTCGATGACTCCATCGCGCTTTTGAAGGGGTCTGATTTCATCTTTGATCAGCAGAGCAGGTAAAACAATGCGATCAGGATAACACCTCCCATTGAGACAAGGTGCATGGCTCGGAAGTAACTTAATCTTCCGATTTGAGGGAATTCTGCCATCAGACCGTTCCAGGTTCCTTGGAAAACGAATGCTGTACTGAGCAGCAGAATCGCTGCCAGAAACAATTGTTCCATCCAGTGTGAAACAGGGACTGCAGCGTTCGCCACCACGGGAGAGATTAACAAGCTCAGCATATTCATGAAATTGGTCATGACAGCCTCCTTTCTTGTCCGGTCTCAAAAGTCTTTCTGAGGTTCAATCTCGTGTTTGTTGGATTCGGTTTCATTCACTTTGAGAACGCTTTTCAGAGGGAGGAGGATCAGAAATGCGGAAAGTTTCTAAGTCTTTTCTGTAGAACTGTTTGTGTTGCTATATTTTCGCCGGAGACTTTGTGATTATGCCGAGTTTCAAGGAATTGACGATCATGTGACGGTTCGTCTTTCCTTATGATAAATCAAGGCATCTGCCCAATGATGTTTCAGGCATCTTCTTGAAGACTGATTCGAAATCCAAAAATAGGAAAGATTGGCCATGCGACTCTTCGCGATTTTCTTTGTCTGCCTGTTTTCAGTGTCGGCTGCTTTTGCTGAGGACCCCGTCAAAAAAAACGAATTGTCAATCGAGTTTCGACGTGCCTCTTTCGAGCAGCAAGAAGGCTGGAAAGCCTCGAAAATGAAAGACGGCGAAAAAGAAATCTTTCTGCATCCGCAGGCTGAAATAGATCTCTCGGATGTCGAAAAAGTTTCTCTTAGCAAGAATGAGCAGATTGATGAGGATACGGTTATTCTTGAACTCACCAAAGCAGGCGGTGTGAAAATGAGAAAGTTAACCGGCGAACATCTCAATCAGCCATTAGCGATTCTTGTGAACGGCAAAGTCTTTATGGCTCCCGTCATTCGATCAGAGATTGGTGGCAAGCTTCAGATATCCGGGTTGAGTGAAATAGAAGCCAAATCGCTGGTCGTAGAGTTTGGAAAGCGTACCCAGAAACCAAAGTCCGAATAATGAGTTAAATCGTCGCCGAAGATGCGGTTCGATCAATGGCTATCTGACCCGCATCTGCGAGACCGTCATGAATCACTCACGCTGGAAATCTCGACTCCTTATCGCGGCTGCCGTCCATTGTGGCTTGTGGGGACTGTTTATTGTGGGCTGGCCGGATTTATCTTTTCAGGTCTACGGCTACACCGACGGTTTAACGAACACGCTGGTCTGGCAGGGTTGTGGGTTCGCGATCTTTATGTATGGACTTGGCTACGCCTTGGCATCCACCGACCCGTATCACCATTACGGGCTGGTCTTAATCGGTGCCGTTGCCAAAACTTGCGGAACACTGGGAGTTTTGTATGGATATCTCTCTGGCCAATTTTTGCTGTATTCGGTCGCGTGGGTGTTTGTGAATGACATTCT
>JABJMI010000230.1 GCA_018659505.1 Planctomicrobium sp. | reverse complement strand
TTCACGATTTTTATCGACCGCTGTCCATTTTGTAGCAGTGGTCCAGAGGAGTCCAATCGTTCGCATCAGTTGATTCAATGAAAAATACTCAACTGATTTGAAGGGATACACAAGAACCTCTTCGAAGACCTGCTTTGCTTCTTCCTCTCTTTGGAGTGCAATCAAATTACAAGTTTTAAGGGCGAGAAGATGAAACTGTCCCGGCGGTGCAAAGCCACTTTCCAGTGCCAAATCTGTCAGACTTTCTTCATACTTCCCAAGATGGAAACAAGCGAGGGCCTTGTAGTAATGAATCCAGGTGTCGGCATCTCCGAGTGCCAAAAACTTATCGATATAAGTGAGCACCGAGTCATACTGCTCTAATTGGACAGCGGTCATCGTCGCTTCCCAGGCGACCGGTTGATCGTCATTACCTTCACGAAGACTTAAATCAAGGACGGCAAGAGCATCACGTAAGCGGTCCGATTGACGATAGAGTTCCGCCAGCGGCAAGACGATTGAAGGATCTTTACGGTCCAGACGAAACGCACGAGAGTAGTTACGCTCGGCTTCGCCTTGATCTCCTTCGTCCATAAAGAAGGAACCAGCCCTCGCGAAGTTTTTCGCATGTTCAACCTTGGGAGTGGTCGACATGCGGAACCACTTCTCCAACTGCTCCAGTGTGATTGCTTCGAAGTTTGGCGTATCTGCCATGCGAAAATAGTGTCCCAAGGTGGCGACGACGCTCATCACAATCGGATCATCGGGGAAGCATTGAATCATCTTCTCTGCCCACGGCCAGACGAGTAGTGCATCGTCCGTTCCTTGTATTATGAACTGGCTAAGATGAACCAGATAGGCTGCGTCTTTTTCGCTTTCAATTTGTTCAGGTGAATGGCTGAGGAAGTCGTGCAGTAATTGTTGTCGGGCTTCATCGTCTTCATGCACTTGCATGATTCGCTGCATGTATTCGGTTAAGACTTCAGCGAGTGGAGTCGTCTCTTCTTCCTCTTCTGACTCCTCAGAGCTATCGATCACAGAAGCGGAAACTTCATCGTCGCTCTCTAAATTTGTAGGAACAGCCAGTGCTGCGATGGGGGAAACGGTGTTCGTGGAATCAAGCAATTGCTTCAACCGCCGCATCGTCAGGAAGTCTTGAGCCTCATCGGCACTCGCCTCTAATCCTTTGGCAAGATTCTCCCCACGTTTGCGATTCCCACTCAGTAAGTAGGCTGCAATGAGTCTCAGTCGGATTTCGAACCAATCTTTCCGGCAATTCTGTTCGGTCAATCGGCGGTCGAGTTGAGTTAGTAATTCAATCGCTGGTTCGAACTGTTCCTGTGCTACGAGAGCTAGGGCGTCACTCGCCTCTCGCAAAAACTCCAAGTAGGGCCATTCGCCTTTCTCTGGAAGCTCCTTGTCTAATTCTTCCCAGTTGAAGCGAGGCTGACCAGAGAGTATCAACGCTTCATCCAAAGTAGCAGCGACGATTGATCGTGAGCGAAGTTTCAGATAGACATCTTCTGCCTTAGCCAGTTCCAGTGATTTTTTAAGTTCTTCAATCGCCTGATCGAGTCGACCTTCAAGGATCAGGAGTTTTGCCAACTTGTGACGACCAGACCAACGGCGGTCTTTATTGTCGGTTCCACCGGGAGTGTATTCGAGGAATGTTTGGATTTGATGTTTGACCATGTCGAAGTCGTCAGCAGCCAAGTAAACATCCGCAGCATACTCACGAAAACATTTGACGCATTCCATCTTGCCGGTCTGTCGACAGATTTGCAGTCCATCATTGATGCACTCGTGCATTCCGGCTGAATTACAGCCCGCCATCATTCCGGTCGCTTCAGCGAGGTTGTCATAAGCACACGTCGACATCCACGAACAAAGCCAATGGTAATGACCCTCATCAAGATTCGGCTGCACGCGACGTGCTTGCTCTTCGTCTTCCAACAACAGCACCAGTTCCACGGAAACTTCACGGGTTGCCTGTGGATCTTGCATGCCATGTCCAAACCGCATTTGATCAAACAGACCGCGCATATAATGCACAGCGAGTGAATGTCCTTTCGCGAGTCGCGTCGCTTCTTTCGCGATACGAATCGCTGAGCTGATCTGGCATTTCTGAAAACACTCTTCCGATTTCTGGTCGAGTTCTTCAAGTTGTTGTTCAATTTGGTCAACGTCGTCTGACATATTTCTTTGCCTGATGATTTCAAGATTTGAGAAGTCGTATCGTCGCGAAATCTGATCGAAGGTGCAAAGGAAACGACTGACTTTCTGGATTCGATGTGGCTCAATGGTGAGATTGGTTTCAAAATTGTTAGATTCTTGTAGTCTATGGGAAAGAATTTGAACTGTCGTCACATCATTATTGCCAACTGACTGCGGAATATAATCATGAACTCGCAAACTCCCACTGACTACCTAACCCAGCTTTTCAGCCTCGAAGGCAAAACTGCCATCGTTGTGGGAGGAACTGGTGTTTTAGGAGGTGCTATCTGCGATGCTCTAGCTGGAGCAGGGGCGTTTGTTTATGTCGTCGGTCGCAACGCAGAAGCAGGGCAAGAAGTTGTTGATCGCTGGTCAGATCGAGCCACCTTCTTTCAAGCGGATGCAACAAATCGGGACGATCTGGAGAAGTTGGTCGCTGACCTGAAAGCGAATGATCGTCAATGTGACATTCTTGTGAATGGAGCAGGCACCAATTCCGCCACGCCGTTCATGGAGATCACCGACGAAGAATGGGACCGCATTTTCAAAGTGAATCTGACCGGACTACGCTCTGCATGTCAGGTGCTCGGGCAATTCATGATCGATTCTGGGACTGCAGGAGCCATTATCAATGTTGCTTCTCTAACTTCCATCAAACCACTTTCGAGAGTTTTCACTTACTCCGCAAGCAAAGCAGCCGTCCTGAATTTGACAGAGAATCTGGCACGTGAATTTGCACCAAAAAACATTCGAGTGAATGCTCTCTCACCTGGGTTCTTTCCAGCAGAACAGAACCGTAAAGTTCTGACGCCCGATCGTGTTGCAAGCATTATGACCCATACTCCGATGGACCGTTTCGGGGAACCTCAAGAACTCGCAGGAGCCGTCTTGCTGATGGCAGCCAATAATGCGGGTGGATTCCTCACCGGAGCCAACATCGTCGTTGATGGTGGTTTTAATGCGATGACGATTTAGGTTCTCACGCTAAACGGTCTGCGATAATGAAATTTAGCCTCCGGTGATGCTCCGGGGGTGAACTGCTTTTCCGATTCATAACGCTCGCAACAATTAGTTTTGATTCATATTCGTTAAAAACATGAATTGCAGTTGCATGTTGATCTCTACATTCTTCAGAATAATTGATTGATCGATAACTAAGTTCTAAATCGAAGCCGCGAAACCATTCCCCCGGTGGATCACCGGGGGCTAATTGGGTGGATTTGACCCTGCGACAGGTATTGTTAATGAAAAACTATTCAGGCTTCGCCATTGCGGCTGTACTTTCTTCTTTGGGAACTTCAACCTCGCTCATCGCAGCTGATGGCAAGGATGGTCCAGTTTACACAGACGTTGCTCAAGCGGATTCTGATTATGCTTATCAGGGTGAATACCGTGGCTGGCAACGCTCACGTCCTTCCGCACGCAGTTCAGAATCGGTAGCACTGCAAGTCATCGCACTTGGGAATGGGAAGTTCGCTGCGTCGAAATACTATGGGGGTCTCCCAGGAGAAGGTTGGTTTGGCGGCACACGTTACGAGCTCACCGGTGAAATGACAGGCGACGTAGTTACTTTACGAAACGACGATTACGAAGTCGTTGTCGATAAAGAGTCAGCGATGATTATGACCAAAGATGGTCGTCGAGCCGGCGAACTAACGAAAGTTCATCGTATTAGCCCGACGATGGGAGCGGCACCTCCAGCGGGAGCGATTGTCCTGTTCGATGGGACTGGCACTGATCATTTCAAGAACGCGAAAATGACTGATGATGGACTGTTAATGGCTGGCACTGAAACCAAAGCGGGATTCAATAGCTTCCGTTTGCATGGTGAATTTAAACTGCCCTATAAACCGATGGCACGAGGGCAAGGTCGCGGCAACAGTGGCTTCTATCTGCAAAGTCGATACGAAGTCCAAGTGCTCGATTCGTTTGGATTAGAAGGCATCGAAAACGAGTGCGGAGCGCTCTATAGAACGAAACGACCAGACTTCAATATGTGTTTGCCTCCGCTGCAATGGCAGACATACGATATCGATTTAACGGCGCCTAAGTTTGATGAAGCTGGGAAGAAGATTTCCAATATGAAAATCAGTGTCTGGCACAATGGTGTCTTGATCCACAACAACGCTGAGATCCCCAACAAAACCGGTGCGGGCAAAAAAGAAGCCCCGACAGCATTACCAACGAAATTACAGGACCACGGCAATCCTGTCGTGTACCGCAATCTCTGGCTTGTTCCTAAAGGAAACTCAGCTGGAAGCGGCAAACCATGGGTCGAGGCACTTCCTCGAATCGAGCCGATTCCAACCTCCCAATATGAGCCGGTTAGTTTTGGAATTGGTCAATAGTATAGAGACCCTTTTAGGCAGGAAGATGGTGGCAGGAAGATAAAGTAGTGCTCAATCGGTCTTGATTCGCAACTTATCTTCCTGCCCCTATTTTCCTGCCACCATTCAGTAGCAAAGCAAACGAGAATCGTCTATCCAGTGATGGCGATCTCGGTGATCTCAAATAGTTTTTTATAGATTCAGAGTTTAGATATTCATGTCTCTTTCTGAAGCGAACCTGGATCAGATTCCCGAAATTTCATTTGTCATTCCTGCCCGGAATGAAGAACTCCTCCTCACTTCGACAATTCAATCGATCACCGAAGCGGTGACTGCATGTGGAGTGACTAGCGAGGTCATTGTCTCGAACGATGCCTCTGATGATGCAACTGCTGAGATTGCACGTGAATGTGGAGCGAGTGTCGTTGATGTTGAGCTCCACAACATTGGTGCAGTTCGCAACGCTGGGGCCGCTATCGCCAATGGACGG
>JABJMI010000929.1 GCA_018659505.1 Planctomicrobium sp. | reverse complement strand
GAACGTACGACGTGGACGCTTGGTTGGTTCAGAAGAACGATTGGGCTTGGACATAGAGACTTCCTTCCTGAGAGTATAAACTCTCTTTCAGGCGCCCACTATCCGTGGGGAACTTCAGTCAGTCACATCCAAAGTTTGCAGCATCGCATCCTCATCCCTGAGCTTCTTGATAAACTACTCAGGCGTATGACGCTTTTGTCTTTTCGTACTCAACCCAAAAGTTTCCTTCTTCCACGATGGGCTGCTTAAACCTTCATAACAAATCGACCAGTGTCTCAAAGGCGACCCACGCAAAACTATAGAGTTCAATTTTCTTTACACCACTCCTTAACAATTTGTGCAAAGAAAATGGCAATGTTGCATATTAAGTGAGTCTACTAAGAATTATTAAAAGTAATATCTCACTCATAATGTACATATTATTTGTTTACCTAATCGATTTCCGAATGAATTCACCCAACTTGGCTAGTCTGGTATAGCGTCTGCTCTATTCTCAACTATCTACGTGAATAACTTCTGAATGAATCAAAATATGTCATTTCAGTTCACGACTTACTAATCCTGCGGTCCACCTATAATTGGGCTAGGCCAGCCAACTATCGGACACATTTTACCATGCCTTCCCAACCCGAATGGATCCCTGAATTCGTTGATCATGCCTGCCGCACCCTACGGCTGTTTGACGAAGATGCGCCTATTGGATGTCATTATTTCTCTGAGGGAGAAACACACGAAGTTTCGCTCTTTGTCTCTTCAACTGAAGTTGTTGGTGGTCCCAACGACGGAAAGCGTATCAATTCCAGGTACATTGTTGATGTCGTAGAACTGATGACGCTATTGGATGAAGTCGAATCTATTACCTGGCAAGCACACATCATTGACGAAGATGACGATCTCGGTCCCCACTTGTCCGTTTCTGGAATCTACCACGGAGAGAGTGTCTGGCTGCGAGTTTTAGGAGAAACTCCAGATGAGTTTCTACCAGGGCGACTTGCCATTGTGGCTGAGAAAAAATTCGTCAACATCTGGGAAGATTAATCTGCCAACGTTGAATTCAATAGATACAAAGAAAACTCTTGCTGATCAATCTGATCAGCAAGAGTTTTTTGTGTCAAACAATCAATTCGCGAAGAATCGATTAGTTAGTTGTAGATGGTTTCGGAGCAGCAGCTGTTTTGGCTGGAGCTGGTTTTGTTGCAGTTGCAGGTTTGACAGCTGATTTGCTGGTTGCTGGACGAGCAGGCATTTCGGCACTCATCTGCTTGATCACATCTTCTGTGATATCAACAGTGTTATCGTAAGAGAAGACAACCGTGTCGTTGCGAGTGACAACGCTATCAAAGCCTTTGTCTTTTGCAATTTTGGCAGCGATCGGCTGAGCATCCTTACGGAACTGGCTGACCAATTGCTGACGATGGTTGTTGATGTTAACGCGTGCCTGTTGTTGCAGTTGGGTTAACTGTACTTGAGCACTTTTCTGTAAGCGAACAAACTGTTGAGCTTCTTCGTTGGTGATTTTTTCGTCTTCGCTGTAACCAGCTTTGACTTTGTTCAACTGTGCAACAGCGCTGTTTTGAGCAGCTGTCAATCTTTGAGTTAAAGCACCTGCTTGATTTTGAATAGAGGTGACCATTTCTTTGTCACGACCAACGCGACGTGCAACTTCGTCCAAATCGACGATTGCAACACCACCAGCGTTGTTTGAAGTAAAGTAGGACCAAGCCAGCCCTGAGCTAAAAGCGGCTACGACAGCGACCACAGTGGTTAATGCAGATCGATTCATGAGGGACTCCTTCCACAAATGTATAGTGAGGGGTGTAGGGGGTGACTCGAACCAATCCCTGTGTCGAGTCAAATTTTCGATTTCATGTACGGGCTCAATAACCTTTGTGAGTCCCGAATCAACGGAACGGCAGGCTACGCGAATATCTTAAAACGAGTAAAGACCAGTTTTCAAAAAACTATCCTGAATTCCGAAATGCTCTAAAGTCCTGTCGCGGTCTTGATTAGACCGCTGGTCAAGTGTCTAGGGACAAGCTTCAAGGAGAAGGATCGTGATCGCCTGTCACTGTTCTTACTCTCTGAAATTATTACAGCATTGATAGCATTTGAAGTCTTCCCAAAAAGATCACGCAGAGCCGCTGGGATTGCAGGAGAAAGTAAAAATTCTGCGTTCTCAGCTGCTTTGCGTGAGATCAACATCTTGAGTGATGTGGGGTAAACAACTGTTGAATCTGAGTGTGCCAAGCGAAGCTCGTCTTGTCGATCGCCGACAAACGGCTCAGCATGTCCCCTCTCCCGACATTCGATATTCATTCTCGCCAGCAGCTTGGCAGTGGGGAGAAGGTTAGAATAAGGGATTACATTGAGACATCGATCAGACAGACTAGCGGTGAGCCACACTCCCTTTAATGCTTGAATCCTTTATCGAGGCTGGACATCATATCTCACCACCGTAAAACCGATATCATCGACATCTTTTCAACACGTGCCAAAGCAAGTAGAAAATAGTAAATTGACGCAATTCGTGATTTCAAAGGGACTCACGAACTTCGCATGAAAAATCCTGAAACTTCATGTACAATTTACAATTGACGAATGCAAAATGGTTTGTAGTATCGAGGTGTTGAGTAGATTTCCCCATTCATGAACCGAGTCACGATTGACTGGTTCTTTGTCACTTTTTATGTGCCTATCTAATAGCTTTCGCGTTCCCCGCGCTTCCTCGCGAAGTCGCAACGGATTGTTGACCATCTTGACTGTGTGGTATTCCCGTCTCGGAATTTCGATCGTGAAAGGTACGCGCTAAGAAGGGTCGCAAGATGCTGCCCGAATCAAATTCGGTGAACTTACAAATAAAAACGATTCAGCAACTGTTGCAAGAATCTTTAGGTCAACGGAGATATCAAAATTGGTTTGGTGGAACCACAGTACTGGAACTTCATGACGCAGACTTAACGGTTCACGTGCAGGGACCGTATCTCGTCAAATGGATACAACAACAATTCGGACAAGACTTCCAGAGTATCGTCGCCAGCGTCGTGGGACCGGCTGCGAAAATCTCCTACGAAGTCGGTCAGGAAGTTTTCCTCTCCGAGATTCCTACTGGCAGCGAATACAAAACGCGGCCAATGGCAAGTGTGTCACGAACGACTTCTGAACCTGTCGCTGCCAAGAAGCGAATATTCGGTAAGCGGGCACGTTCTCTCTCTGAGTTTGCAATTGGTCCGTCTAACGAACTGGCGATGGCAGCCGTCCATCAAGTCGTCAACGAACCCGGCACCGTCACTCCGCTCTACCTGCATTCCAATGTTGGGAACGGCAAATCACACTTGCTCGAAGCGATGCGCTTACGGCTGCGAAAAGAAAACCCACAGTTGCAAGTTCTGTTACTGACCGCAGAGCAGTTTACGAATTACTTCACACAAGCACTCAGTGCGAAAACCTTACCGAGCTTCCGCCAGAAGTTTCGTAACGTAGACGTTTTGATGGTCGACGACGTCGACTTCCTCGATGGAAAGAAAGGGATTCAAGACGAATTCCTGCATACCTTAAAACAGTTCGAAGATGGACAGCGTCAAATCGTCGTCACTGCGAATCGTCACCCACGACTCCTCGGGAGAACATCTGAAGAACTTGTCAGCAGGTTTGTCGCTGGCCTAGTTTGTCGTCTGGAAAACCCTGACCTCGAAACAAGAGAAGATATCGTCCGTCGGCACACGGCACGACAACAGGCAAAATTTCCTGAACCAACTGTGCAGTACATCGCTTCGCGCTTCCAAAACAATGGACGCGAACTCGAAGGTGCAGTCAACATTCTCGCAACCTGGGGACAGATGACCAAGAAGACTGTCACTGTCACTGTCGCTCAAAGATTACTGAGCCGCCTCGAACGAGACTGCATGAGAATCATTCGCATTGCAGATGTCGAAGACGCTGTTTGTTCTCTCTTCGGAATTGAAGAAGAAACACTCAAATCTAAAACCAGAAAGCAGAATGTCGCGCAGCCAAGAATGCTCGCCATGTATCTCACGCGAGTCCTCACCGAAACCCCCTACAGCGAGATCGGAGAATACTTCGGCGGTCGCAACCACAGCACTGTGATGTCCGCCGAAAGAAAAATCACCGAGCAACTCAACGAGAACGGAACCATTCGAGTCTCTACGGAGACCTGGGAACTCCAAGACCTGATCGAAACCCTAAAAGATCGAATCCAAGCAGGCTAAAACGCTCGCTGAATAGCCTCTATTGTGAGTACCCTCTAACGTAAAGATCGAGAGGTCGTCTCTATCCGGTGTTCAAGGTAGAAAATCACGATCATTCTGAAATCACTACCACAAAATGCGGCTGAGAGGAGTCGAAGCAGTCGTTACTGTAGTCGGCTAAAATCACTAACGCGATAACCTAGTAATTTACAAGACCTTGCGAGTTCTTGTATCGTTCGAAATTATCACATCATTGCACTGAATTGCAACGGTTTTCGACAAAGTGTGTAGTACGTGTGGAAGACTGACTTTTCTAGTCGAATTCCTCTCAGTCTGATTTACACGCAGTAAATCCTTAGCGAATGCATTGATAGTGGTACAAAGCCCCCCTACCCCCTAGGAAATTATAGAGGAACGGAACGGCATAAAAAATAGATTCTTAACGACACGTTTTTCGCGAGTAATTGACCCGCGATGGTCGTAGATCGGGCTGGAAGAACCTACGAACCGTTCAGACTGACAAATTCACCAGCCACCGTATCGGCGTTGCTCAACGATCCACCGGCAGATTTCTTGCAGGTCGTACCGCTTTGGTTTCCCTGGACAACCCTGTGCCAGCCAATCCGCGAAAGTACGTCGATTGATGCCGAAATAGTTGGCTGTTGCAGACTGCGTTGGAAAGATGATGTTTGTATCTGGCTTGGTTTCCATGTGAATCACTCGGTTTGTGGTGGCATATATGACGCAGCAACCTGTTTATTGAAAACTCTTGTCGCACAAAAAATCCGGGATATCGAAGCACCTCGCAGGACTCGAGTCGTCAGAAGTACTTTTGATGCCCCCCCTGTTTTGCTTGAAAGTATCCGTGCTTTGCTCATTGTGGTTTACTCTCAATCGAAATGGGGTGTCCCTGTCAAATAGTTGATAAAAAAGTGTTCGAGGGTGGTGTGGTTTGGAGGCTATGGTCCGCAGCGATTCGACCGCCCCTCCCCTAACTAACTGTCTCTCTCACCTGTGCGGATCGAATAACCGCGTAGACTGAAACCCGTTGGATAGGACCCGCAAACCCATCACTTTGGCTTCTTTACCCCCTGTGAGTGTTACCCTGTTAAACTTGCGTAACGCATT
>JABJMI010000452.1 GCA_018659505.1 Planctomicrobium sp. | reverse complement strand
CGACCACTGAACGTTCGACAGCCACACGTTCGCGAATCACGTCTTGAATGTTACGTTTCTCAACTTCGATTGCTTTTTCTTTTTCGATGTCTGCCAAGCCAACAATACGTTCACGTTCGGTCACTTCGAGCAAACGATCTTTCTCGACACGTTCGATCTCGACAGCTTCAGTTCGCTCTTTATTCTTCTGAGCTACCACAATCTGCCGCAGTTTGTTTTCTTCAGCGACCTGCAACTCTTCTTCAGTCTGAATACGTGCCGATTCTGAACGGAGACGTTGTTCTTCCTGCACTTTTGAAGCTTCCGCATGTTCACTGGCAGCGATCTCTGCAATCTCACGTTTTTGTTTTTCAACAGCTTCGACTCGCTGCTTCTCAAGTTCCAGGATTGCTTCTTGAGCTTCGACATCCTGCTTCTTGATCGTTTTCTCTTTCTCACGCAGAATGTCGTTGGACTGAACATGTTCTTTAGCGGTGAGGTTCGTGATCTTCTTGATACCTTCGGCATCGAGAATGTTCATCTCGTTAAGGTGTTCAATCGGCGTTTGTTCCAGGAAGTCGATTGCACAGTCGTCGAGAATGTATCCGTTGAGATCTGTTCCGATGTGCTTGAGGATTTCGTCTTTGAACTGATCACGTTCGGTGTAGAGATCAACAAAGTCGAACTGCTTACCAACTGTTTTCAGAGCTTCAGAAAATTTGGCGTCGAAGAGTTCAACGAGTGCCCCTTTCTCCGATGCACGTTGACAACCTAATGCTTGAGCGACTTGCAAAATGTCTTGAGAGGCATTGTTGACTCTTACGAAGAACGCAACTTCGATATCGGCTCGAACATTGTCCTTACAAATCAGTCCCGATTTCTCACGGCGAGCGATTTCAATTCGCTTTAAAGAGAGGTCCATGTGCTCGACACGATGAGCGACGGGGACAACCCACATGCCACCTCCGGAGACGACTTTCATCCCACCCCAACCGGTTTTGACGAGTGCCTCTTCAGGACCGACTTTGCGATAGAAACGAGACATCGCAAATAAAAGCCCCATCATGATTAAGCCGACAAGGAAGGCTGCTGGAATAAGAATTTCGAGATGGAAAGGCATCTATTCGCCCCTTTTGAGTAGAGAGGATCAGTTTCGCGAATTGCGAATTGAAAGTTGTTTGTAAAATTGGATCAGTTTGAAGTTCTTGTGAGCAGCGTCATCCCTGAGTCTGTTGCACGTAATAGATTCCCGTTTCAGGTGCGTAGTCGACGATCTGAACGAGTGAATCTTTCGGTGCGGAGCCTTCTAATGTCCGTACGTTTAATCGTAGTGGCGCTCCATCTTCTACGTGATATATCGCGTTTCCAAACTCAGGAGTCACTTCACTGGTGACCACAGAGCAGGTTCGTCCGAGCATGTCTCGAACGGTATTCGGTTCTTTCATACGAAATTTTCCCCGCATTGGATTCGTAATCACTTTGGTCCCGAGGATGCCAATTCCAAGGCTGCGCACTATTGAAATTGTTGATTGCTGAGCCGAAGGATCAACAATATTTCGATCAAAAATCATTGTGACAACCCAACCAACAAGCGTCACAAGTGATACCCACAACATGAATGGAACTTCACCAAGGTTCAGCCATTTCAGACCGAGCATCCCCAAGTCCGTGACTGAGGCATCTACATCAGCATCGAGGTCAAAATCGAGGTCGATGTCGAACAAATCCATGTCCAATCCACCAAGAATGACGGACATCCAATACAGCGTGATCATGCACAGCATGAAGCTGAACGGCAGGACCGGCATCTGAAAATAGATTTCAAGTAATTGATTCATGGTAAATCTCCGACGTTGCCATTATGCAACATGAATGGAACGCGATATCGAGAAAACGTAAAGACTGATCAAATGGATCAAAGAAAGCGGGGGGAATTCGGATGGTTTTTAGATTATTCACAAAAGTTTGTTTGTAACGGTAAAAATAGTTCTCAGTAAAAATTGATCTTATCTATATGGAACACTGTTATCTCTTCCGGATGTCACAATTCTACTCAACTTCAAGCTGCGTAGGGTCATGCCGCTCGTGACGTCCATAAGCTGTATGAGTGAAAAGCTGCTGATACGGATTAAGAATTGTCGAATTCAATATCAATACATTTCTAATCCGAAGTGACCAGTATTCGGCTTTTAACCACTTGACGTAAAGCAAATCACAGTAGCGAATTAAGAAACCCTTCTGCTTTTACGACTCGCCTTTTCAAATTGAGACGTAAAATTCTGATAGATCAATATCAATAAATACATCTGCTGGATCGTCTTATGATCATTTTCAGCAGGATCTTTGAAGTAAAGGCGGGAACCATGGCGAGAAAAGATGCCCTCATTCGATTGCAGAAACGACTCATTCAGCAACGAAATCAACTCAAAAAACAGCTGACACATCAGATGGAAGTCGTCGGTGAGCAGTGTGGACCAGGGGATGTAGGAGATCAGTCTATTGTCGATATCGATCAAGAACTCGGTTCGCAACTCGCAGCACTAGAAAGCCGAGAGCTGCTACGGGTTGAGAAAGCAATCGAAGCGATTCGCAATG
>JABJMI010000334.1 GCA_018659505.1 Planctomicrobium sp. | reverse complement strand
GTGCATGAAGCCCGGGAGCATCAATTCCCAGCATGCGCCCCTGGCGAACGAGATGAGTCAGTTCGTCGAAAAACTGATTTCGCTGCCCATTCAGCTTCCCTAATGGAACCTTTGCAGAAACGTAGGTTCCCTCACCGTGCCTCATTTCGAGTAAATCCTCAACGGTCAACTTCTCGTAGACCCGGAGAACTGTATTCTGATTGACAGCCAACTCACGAGCCAATTGTCGAACCGAGGGAATTTGCATCCCTGGTTGCAAGCGTCCCGAAAGACATTGTGCTCGGATCTGATCCGCAATCTGTCGCGACAACGGAATCGCCGAGCCTTTTTCTATACGAACTAGCATTCACAACCTTCACAGTAAAACAACCAAGTGATAACAGTTGTCAGTTGCTGTCAATAAGAAAATTCTATACTGCTAAAATTTCTTTAAGGATGATCTGCTATGACCCTATTGAAGAAACCGTTCAATACTCATGAGATGAACGCCCAAATCGCAATGCGAGATACAATTTGAAAGTCACGACAGTTCCAGTTTTCATCCAAGGGAAAACTCATTACTGTCAACTTAGTAAGAGGTTAAGAATCTCATTGAGAGGTAAACTTACCTTTAGTAACCCTCCAATTCAGGTAAACCTCAGGCAGAGGAAATACACTTGAACTCTAAAGCAGTAAACTTTTTATCTGGGGGAGAAGAATTACTTCCGGAAGTGGAAGATCTCTGGCTGAAGCTGAAGGATTTTCATATTGAAAATTTCTCAACCTGGAGTGAAAGTCTTCGAGGGGGAAACTTCACTGACCGAGTTAGCGGCTTGAAAGAATCCGCACAAAATGGAGCCTTACTCGTAGAGATTGCTCAAGTTGAGGGACTCAACATTGCGTTTTGTATCTCTGTCATTGATAAAGTAGGTGCGGGCGAACTTGCATCTTTATTTGTCGATCAAGAACATCGCCAACAAGGGATCGCTCTTCGATTCGTACAACGTTCGTTACAATGGTTGAAAGAACACAAAGCGGTCCCGATTTACATTGATGTCATGGCGGGCAATGTGGCTGCTTTGAAGCTTTACGAGAAAGAAGGATTTGTACAGCGAGTTCATCGTTTGGAATGGGTTGAATAGGTTTCAGAATGCTCAAAAACGATCAAGAAGAGAGTTTCATGATAGAGTCACTACATCACGAATCTAATCGGGTGGCAGTCGTTGAGGATGATGGAATTTCGGCTTGGCTCTATCTCACGGAAAAGAATTCCAGGAAGCCCGTTGCAGACATCTGGATCTACAACCGAATTCCTGCTCCGGATGTGGATCAAATCAAGAATTACCAGGGTGGACCTCCACCGGCAGCGAAGGGTTATACTCAGCCGCTGGTCGTTGATGAGCAACCACGTATGGAAGCTTGGCAATTCATTTGGTCGGGAGATGGCGAATCGGTGTTGGTTCTTCTTCATCAGACACCGACGGCGATGATCATCCAAGGAGAAAAGTCTGGGTATTGCAAGAACCTTTTACGGAATGGTCCTTGGGGAAAGGTTTGGGATGAAAAAGTAGCTGAGGAAACATTCACGGCATGAGAAGGAATCTAATTCTCAAATCAGCTAATTTAGTTATAGGAAACTATGATTCACATTCTAAAATTCTCACAGTTCAATAGAGTACTGTAGTGTCAGAATCAGAAGATCAAGACCGAATCCACGAGCTTCTCGCTCTCGTCAGACAAGGTGATGAGGCTGCGCGAAATGAGTTGCTCGAAGGATGTCGAAACTATGTCAAATTGATGGCTCGCAGCCAAGTTGAAACGTGGATGAACGCCAAGGTCGACGCCTCTGATCTCGTGCAGCAGACGTTGCTTGAAGCCTATCAAGGCTTAGCCAGCTTCGAAGGGAATTCTGAAGCAGAATGGTACGCCTGGATCAAGCAGATTCTCGCACACAATACACAAGACTTCATTCGACAATTCCGTACCGCTAAACGTGATGCCAAGAAAGAAGTACGGCTGAATTCGCAACGCAGTGCAGACTCAGTTCCGCAAATGGACTTGTCGGCACAGCTGCAAACTCCCAGTCAGTTGATGATTCAGGATGAGCGAGAATTCGAACTCGCAAATGCCATCGCACAGCTGAATGACGACTACCAGGAAGTGATTCAACTCAGAAACTTACAACGGCTTCCATTCGATGAAGTTGCAGAGCGCATGGGAAGAAGCCGCGGAGCCGTTCAAATGCTGTGGGCACGAGCATTAAAACAGTTACAGGAAATACTAAGTCAATCATCTAATGATTCGCGTTTTCAACCACCTGAATAAAGATCGAATTTAGCCCCCGGTGATCCACCGGGGAAACAAACTTGCCACCAGTCGTTATGTCTTATACTAACCCGCCACCCGATGATGAATTCGACCCCGAGGTTCTTGAATTCCTAGAGAAGCATTGCGATGCGTTGCAGGCTGGTAAGTCGGTTTCGATTCCACAGGAGTTTCTTGAGAAGTACCCTGAACTTGAGCAACTGGTGCATTGTGTTGAAATGTTGGAGTCGTTTGCAGTGGCTCCTCAGAAAGCGAATTCTACTTCCGCTGATGGCAATCGAAGTTTAACCTCTTCGATGATGCAACAGTTGCCACGAAACTTTGGAGCGTTCTGCTTAGAAGAAGAGATCGGTCGCGGTGGAATGGGCGTCGTCTACAAAGCTCGCCACTTAACATTGAACACATATTTCGCCTTGAAAACAATTCGTGCCTGCGAGTTTGCATCGGAAGAAGAGGTCCGTAGATTTTTCCAGGAGGCGCGGGCTGCGTCCCGTTTAAGACACCCAAACATTGTCAGTGTTCACGATGCCGGTGAGCAAGACGGAATTCCATTTCTGGTCATGACGTATATCGATGGATGCACATTGACTGAATACGTCAAACCGGGAAAGGTTAAATTCCCTCAGCTCACTGATGTGATGATTCAGGTTTCAAATGCGGTCGACTATCTACATAGCCAAGGCATCATTCATCGAGATTTGAAGCCTTCCAATATCATGATTGATGGAGATGGAATCACACATGTCGCTGACTTCGGACTGGCGAAAGTTTTCGGTGGGGATGGTGAGCGAACTGTTTCTGGGACCATTTTAGGAACGCCCGCATACATGGCTCCTGAGCAAGCCTGGGGCAAGGTCGATGACGTTTGTCCACAAAGTGACATCTACAGTTTAGGGGTGATTCTCTACGAACTCTTAACGGGTCGGACACCTTTCAATGAAGAAATCCCACTCGATCAATTATTGCGGCTACGAGATTCAGAACCGAAACCCGTTCGAAAATTGAACCCGAAAGTTCCTGTCGCATTAGAAAAAATCTGCATGCGCTGCTTAGAGCGTAAGCCAAAGTTTCGTTATGAGTCAGCGAAGGAACTCGCTGAAGACTTTCATCGATTTGCGGAAGGCGAAACGCTTGCCTCTCAGTCAATGGGGGCGTGGACAGTATTGCGTCGCTGGTGTCGCCGAGAGCCAGCGCTCGCAGTGCATTTGATAGCGTTTATGATTATCGCGATCATCGTACAAACGACCGATTGGATGAGTCCCAAAAAGAGCGACACGCATCTGATCATTATGCAGACACTCGGAGTATGGGGAGCGTTGTCTGTTCTCTATCAAAAGTTGATCAACAAAGAGTGGCATTATATCCGCCGCACCTGGATCGCGACCGATGCAGCTCTTTTCACCGTGGCAGTCGCCAATGCCCGTGGGCCTTTCGAGTCGTTAGTAGCAGGTTACGCACTTCTCATCGTCGCAAGTAGCATGTGGTATAAACCTCGATTGGTCGCGGTGACCACGGTCTCCACAGTGATCTCTTATTGCATTCTCCTTAACTTCCGAGGCAGTGCCGAAACCCCTAGTCACTATCCCTATTTGGTCATAGGAATCTTAATCGTGACTGGCGGGATCGTCATCTCATTAGTCAGAAGGATTCGTCAGTTACTAACCATCCGTTCGAGAGTCAGTTGAATAACCCGAGTCTTAGCACATTGTCCCGAAACAACTTCCCGGAATTGACTACGACGTATACTGATAAACCGTTTTGATCCATTTGATCAGCAAGCGTTGTTCGTATCGTAATCCCACGAGAGGAGTACATTGGTATCAGCAGCAAAAGATGAGAGCATACCAGCTAAGTGACGAAACTGAGAATTGACGTTTTGAGATGAAGAGATGAGAATGGAAGTTTAACGACCATCAATGAACGTTCTGAGAAACGGTCGTAGGTTCCTTGCCGTCCGTCGTTTCTGGAAATGTCACTTTGTTCTTTTCTTTTACGCATTCCAAAAGCGTACGAAGTACCGATTGCAAAACAGCGCAGTGTGACATGGAATTTATTAGAGTGGGTCATCGATAGGCTGTGCGACCGAATATGCAATTTGATCCCCTCATTCTAACCTTCTCCCCACAGCGAAATGACTTGCAAGAATGGACATTGAACGTGGGTAGAAGGGACAGCGGTTCGCTTCGCTCACTCAAATATAATATCGTTGACTCCACGTCATTATGCGTATTACGAAATAACAGAAAGAGACCATGTTTCCCACATTCAGAAGAAGAACACCGGCGCTATTGTTAGCGACTGTTGCCATTCCACTATTCATCAACACGCCTTCACTTCAAGCCGACCTACCCCAACGACCAAACATTGTACTCATCATGGCGGATGATATGGGGTACGGAGACCCCGCGTGTTACAATCCCGAATCGAAATGTGTAACACCCAATATTGATCAGCTGGCAAGTGAAGGGATGCGGTTCACCGACGCACATACTGCTGGGTCGGTTTGTGTTCCTTCGCGATATGGGTTACTGACAGGTCGGTATCCGTTCCGTCGATCGATGAATTCAAGAGTACAACCGGTCATCGATGCTGATCGTCTGACGCTATCAGCGATGTTGAAAAGTGCAGGCTATGAAACCTCGATGGTTGGCAAATGGCACCTCGGTTTCGAAGGTGGACCTGATTACGATTATTCCAAACCAATGCTGGGAGGACCAGCGAATCGAGGCTTCAACCGATTCTTCGGAATGCACGCTTCGCTGGACATTCCGCCTTATTTCTACATGACGGGAACCGCGCCTGTACTACCACCGAGTGAACATGTCGGTGACAGCAACACCGATGGCTGGTCGAAAATCCAGGGCGCGTTCTGGAGAAGTGGTCCCGTCGCTCCCGATTTTAAACATGATGAAGTGCTAGATCGATTTGCGAATGAGACGCTTACGGAAGTATCGCGACTGAGTCAGTCCGAGACGCCATTCTTCCTCTACATGGCGTTGCCTGCCCCGCATACTCCATGGTTGCCCGCTGAGAAGTTTCGCGGCATCGGCGGAGCAGGCATGTACAGCGAGTTCGTCGCTCACGTTGACGACGTCGTTGGACGAGTTCTCTTCGCACTTGATCAGCATCAGTTATCGAAAGAAACTGTTGTCATCTTCACCAGCGACAACGGTCCCGTGTGGAACGAAGTCGATAACGAGAAGTATGGACATGCTTCGGTTGGTCCTTTGCGAGGAATGAAAGGAGATGCCTGGGAAGGTGGTCATCGCGTGCCGTTTATTGTCCGTTGGCCGAATGTGATCGCTGCAAATTCAACAAGCGATCACCTGATTGGCTTCGTCGATACGATTGCCACCGTTGCTGATATTGTTGGAGAGGAACTTCCCAAGAATGCCGGTGATGACAGTGTCAGTTTTCTCTCTTCATTACAGCAAACTGCCAAAGAAAGTTCGCGTGAAACAATCGTACTCCACCATTCAGGAACGGTCGTTCGTGATGGACATTGGAAATTAGTCAATCATCTCGGTTCCGGTGGATTTAGTCCTCCCCGCAAGGTCAAAGCAGAAAAGAACGGTCCCCAAGGACAACTCTACAACCTAAAAGAAGACCTCGGCGAAACCAATAACCTCTGGCAATCTGAGCCAGAGCGGGTCGAGAAGATGTTGAAGATGTTGGCAGAGATTAAGCAATAGTGTTCAGGGATGTTTACTGTCATGTGGTATTGTGAAGCAGAACGGTTGGGCATGAAGAAGTGTACGTTGTTGGGATATATTCTTCGCAGCACTGCTCCATTGGTCTTAGTCGCGACTGTAATAACTTTGCTTTACGCACCATTGTTTATGATTATGGAAGCGATTCGAGGACGTTTTGAATGGGAAATGAGCGTCCTCTTCCTTTGCCCACTGTTTTTTGCCGCGACGTACATGTTGATGCCTGTTGTTTCATCAATGCTCCTCAAGCGGCGAGAATTCGAGTTCGACTATGAGACCCGTATTGCGAGTTGGATCGATAAATCAGGCGAGCAGCGAACTTACTCTGAATAGCAAATCTTACACTACTACATGGTCCCTCATAACCCAGAACTGTACAGAGGTTGCTGCATTGCAAGAATCTCCTTTCGTACGAGATCGAGAATAAGAAATTGATAAGTCGGGAGGTTCACAAGACAGGGGACTGACGTCCCCCGCTCGCCGGGGTGCGAATTTCCCATCGTACAGTGAACTTTTCACGGTTCACTCGACTCATTTACAAAAAGTCGTCAAACTCCACTCTTTCACTAGCCCCTAGACCCTCGACCCTAGACCATTTCCAATGTCTGAACTGAACAAATACTCATCAAAAATTACTCAACCTCGTTCCCAAGGTGCCTCGCAGGCGATGCTGTATGCGACCGGGATGACTTCTGAAGAGATGAATAAGGCACAAGTCGGGATTGCGTCGTGTTGGTATGAGGGGAAATCATGCAACATGCACCTGCTTGACCTCGCTGGTCATGTGAAAGAAGGCGTTCAGGCTGCTGACTTAGTCGGGATGCGGTTCAACACCATCGGCGTCAGCGACGGAATTTCGATGGGAACTGACGGGATGAGCTTCTCGCTTCAATCTCGCGACTTGATTGCTGATTCTATTGAGACCGTCATGGGTGCTCAGTGGTATGATGCTCTGATTGCGTTGCCTGGTTGCGATAAGAATATGCCCGGTTGCGTGATGGCGATGGCTCGACAGAACCGTCCTTCGATCATGGTTTATGGAGGAACAATCAGAGCGGGTTGTGGACTCAAAAACGAAAAACTCGATATCGTTTCGGCATTCCAGTCTTATGGAGAATACCTCGCGGGTCGAATTACCGATGAAGAACGCCAAGCGATTGTGGAGAGTTCTTGCCCAGGAGCAGGTGCTTGCGGCGGAATGTATACCGCTAACACAATGTCGTCTGCGATTGAAGCGATGGGAATGTCGCTGCCGTATTCGTCTTCGATACCTGCTGAGGATCCTGCGAAGATCCAAGAGTGCATCGATGCTGGAAAAGCGATTCGGCATCTGATGGAACAAGATATCAAACCACGCGACATCATCACACGCGACTCGTTAGAAAATGCCATGGTGCTGATTATGGCACTCGGTGGTTCAACAAACGCGGTTTTGCATGTGATTGCGATTGCCCGTAGTGCAGACATTAACCTGACGATTGATGACTTCCAGGCGGTCTCTGATCGCATCCCATTCTTGGCAGACTTAAAGCCATCTGGAAAATACGTGATGGAAGACCTGCATCAAGTCGGTGGCACGCCTGCTGTACTCAAATATCTCCTCGGTAAAGGACTGATCAATGGCGATTGCATGACAGTCACCGGTAAGACACTCGCTGAGAACCTTGAGTCCGTCCCCGGATTGGATGAAGACCAAGACATCGTGCATAATGTAGAAACCCCGATTAAAGCAACGGGACACCTCAGAATCATGCGAGGCAACATGTGCCCTGATGGAGCCGTTGCCAAGATCACAGGCAAAGAAGGCTTATTATTCAAAGGTCCAGCACTTTGCTATGACAGCGAAGAAGAGATGCTACGTGGTCTGGAAAACAAAGAAATCAAAGGTGGCGAAGTCATTATCATCCGCTACGAAGGTCCAAAGGGTGGACCGGGAATGCCAGAGATGCTCACTCCGACCTCAGCGATCATGGGAGCCGGTTTAGGGGACAAAGTCGCACTTTTGACTGATGGTCGCTTCTCTGGCGGTTCACACGGATTTATCGTGGGTCACGTCACTCCCGAAGCTCAAGAGGGTGGACCGGTTGCACTCGTGCAGAATGGTGATGAGATTACTTTGGACGCAGAAGCGAACGAAATCAACATCGGTGTTTCAGATGAAGAACTCGCATCACGAAAATCGAAATGGTCAGCTCCTCCGTACAAATTCACACGCGGGACACTTTATAAGTACATCAAGAACGTGAAGAGTGCGAGTGAAGGTTGTGTGACTGACGAATAGTAAATTTCAGCTCAATCAAGAATTCAATCCCATTTAAGCCCAGCTCTTATTGAGTCTGGGCTTTTTTTGTTTCATGAATGTGCATCGCTCCAGCTGCTTGCATGTCAGAGGTTCACTTTGTCCGACTTTGGAGCGTTGCTCTGGCAGCATTAAGAGCTACCCCACATGAGTGAGCGACCATACATTACTGCCTATCTGAATCGCGTACATTCGGAGGCTCAACAAACGATTGTCAATCGACTGATTCACCGAAGCTGAGCAAATTGCCTTCGTAGTCTTTGATGACGAAGTCTTTCATACCGT
>JABJMI010000830.1 GCA_018659505.1 Planctomicrobium sp. | reverse complement strand
AGCGACACTGCCTGTTCTTCCTCTGCATGACCAGTTGCGACCGTTTCGATATTCCAAACTTCTGATGTCAGACCGAGGATTTCAACTTTCCCCTCTGCATCGGTAAAGTGGTCGCGTTCAGTATCTGTCCAGGTTAAGCGGACGCGAGCCTCCTTAATCGGCTCACCTGTCGCTTTTGATTTCACTAAAACATTTAAACGGTTTCCGGGGAGCAGTTCGAGCTTTGGGTTTACGGATGCCTCTCCCAGTTCATCCACTGAGACATTAAAACCCTGGTAACGTTTCTCGCGAGACATAAGACCATTCGAAAACGCACGGATTCGATAATTCCCTGGAGCGAGATTTTCAAATTTGAATGAGCCTGATTCTGATGTCTCTTCAGTATCAATCGTGACACGTTGAATCCCCATTGATGGAGACAGGGACATCAACCGAACTTCTGCGTTCGCGACAGGAATTTGATCGCTTTTGAGAACAACAGTGCCTTCGATGCTCCCCTTTTCCAGATCAGCTTCGGTATCTTGGGCGAGACTCAAGCCAGAAGAGAGTAGGATTAAAAAAGCTGGAGTAAAAAACTGACAGAAAGTGATCATCGAATTGAATTTTTGCATCATGAACTCCAATTTGAAATTTTTCGACGTTGATCATCCCTCACTTACTGAACAAACAAGAATTCGTTTGCATTCAATAATGCTCGGCAGAAGAGGGGTATTCCCTCTGAATTCACAAATGTGCTTGAGGCACTCATTTCTTGAGAGGTCGGTTCGCGGTTGAAGCAGAGTCGAAACGCCAGCTTGATCTGTTCGTTAGGACTCATTGCGTCTTTTTGCAGTCGTTCGCTGAAAAACTTTGCTTGCTGCATGATGAATTCGCTGTTCATTAAACTGAGTGCTTGCAGCGGTGTCGTGGAGCGGCTTCGTTGCGGGACGACTTGACTCGCATCGGGGCAATCGAAGACGCCGAAGACGGAATCTTGCTCTTGTCGGACTTTTGTCATGTAGATCATGCGGCGAAAGTCTTCAGGTCCGTAACTTGTTTTGGGATGAAAGTGGCGGACGTTTTCCAAGTCGACTTCGAAGCCGCTGAAGCCGGGTCCGCCCATACGTAGATCGATGACTTCGCTGACGGAAAGGATGCAGTCGCGAATCGACTCTGCATCAAGTCGACGCGGTGGATACCGCCATAATAATCTCGCAGAAGCATCGATTGCGAGCCCCTTCTCGTTCGGTAGACTGGTTTGTTGCCAAGATTTTGAAAGTAATATCTGCCGATGAATATGCTTGAGTGACCATTGGTTTTCAACCAGCTCCGCAGCGAGCCAGTCGAGCAATTCAGGGTGCGTTGGTGCTGCTCCGTTCTTTCCGAAGTCACTTGAAGTGGCGACGATGCCGGTTCCGAAATGAAACTGCCAAAGACGATTAACGATCACGCGAGAGGTGAAAGGATTCTCGGCATCAGCGACGAACTCAGCGAACTTCAGGCGACGTTGTTGTTCGGGTGTGTCTCGTTCGAGATTCAGACTTCCCATGATTGAAATTGCATCGGGAGCGACTTCTTCCTTTTTCGCCATGGGATCCCCCCTGTAGAGTCGATGGGTCGGACCGGGTTGAGAGAACGTCCCAGCGTAAGCTTGAACAGGTTGAGCGAGAGAATTTCGTTGAGCCTGTAGCGTTTTCAATTCTTCCAGAAACGCTTTTCCCTGCTTTGCCAATTCAGGTTCAGCATCATCGAAGACATAAACTGGTTCTGTATTTTTCTTGGAACCGAACGGTTGCCGGTTTTCATCGGAAGCAATGACTTTCCAATCAGTTCCGTCAAGAGACGATGAGATTTGATATTCAATTGCGACACGATCTCCGAAACGTCCATCACGATCTCTCGCCCATTCAATGCGGTCGATTTTATGAATCTCTGCGAACTCAATTTGTACCCAACCTGCTCCGGGTTCATTGGAAATCCAACTGTGAGGATTTCCGAACTGACCGTCGTTAATATGTTCTAACTTATGGATTTCATATCCAGGCAGATTACTGGAACTGGTAGCTTTCGCTCCATTCTT
>JABJMI010000284.1 GCA_018659505.1 Planctomicrobium sp. | reverse complement strand
GTTTCCATTTCGGAATTTCTGCCTCTTCTGGTAATGGGGCATCTCCACGGCGAGTCTCTTCTTCCATGACTCTCATCACGCGATGATCAAGCGTCGCTGGTCGACAACGGGTTCGTGCCCACTCTCGAAGATTAAAAATTTCGTCTTCCATGGTAATCGACAATGGAACTGTGCGCTCTCTCGCTTCCTCAAGATCCTCTTGCAGCGGCATTCGTTTGGCAGCGTAAGATTCGATAATTGCCGAGTTCACAATCGTTTCAATTTCGGCTCCGCTGTAGCCTTCGGTCGAAGTTGCAAGCTCATCAATGTTGAACTTGTCCGGCTTCCAGCCTCTGCGGTTCAAGTGAATTTCAAAGATAGAAAGTCGTTCTTCGTAGTTCGGAAGATCGACAAAGAAGAGTTCGTCAAAGCGTCCTCGGCGTAACAACTCGGGAGGCAAACTGGCGACGTTGTTCGCTGTCGCCACAACAAATACAGGTTCTTCATGCTCTTGCAGCCAGGTTAGGAAACGTCCCATCAGGCGAGCGACGGTTGCGTCACTCTTTGCTTCATCAGAGAAACCAGCAAAGGCTTTATCAATCTCTTCTAGCCATAATACAGACGGAGCAATCGTCTCCATGACTCTCAGGACATCGCGTAAATTTTGCTCTGAACTTCCTCGACTCGACTCTAAGAGGTTCCCTAAATCCATACGGACAAGTGGAAACCCTAGCAATCTCGCAATCGCTTTCGCACTCAGACTTTTTCCACAACCTTGAACACCAGCGAGAAGCACACCCTTGGGATTCGAGATTCCTCGTTCCTGTGCATCGGTACTGAAAGCTTCTGCTCGCTGATAGATCCATTCCTTCAAGCCGATCAGACCACCAACGTCCTCAATCCCTTCGTCGAGATCAAAGAATTCGAGTAGATTCGACCCCTGCACCATGCGACGTTTTTCACCAACGAGAACCGCATAGACCTCATCGTTGATTTCCTCGATGCCGCGCAGAGATTGAATGAGCGCTTTCCGTGATTCCTCAAATGTGAGCCCCAGTACCGCTTTGATTAAATGATCTTCTTCCTTTTCGTTGGGTGTCACCTGAATCTCGTTTTCTGCAGTAATAATTGAATGCAGCAAACTACGGATTTGATCCGGTCCAGGTAAAGGAAGTTCCAGAATTGCGACATCCTTGATGAGCTCAAGCGGCAGCGCATCGACAGGCGCCATGATGAGCAGAGTTTTTCGCTCCGCAAGAAGTTGAGGAATGATATCTCGTATTTTTCGGACGACCTGATAATCCTCAAACAGTTGATGGAGATCCTTCAAAAGGAACAAATGGTCCTCAGGGAAATCATTGACGATCTGGTCGAGGAATTGCACAGCCGACACTTGAGGATCAGCCGCATCATTCAGAGGTGGTTGTGATCCGCTCGTCATCGACCAAGTGACAAGTCCTCGGTCGATGTCCATCGCTAGATCAGCAATTTCATTTTCCCAGCGAGTTTCTTCATAGGTTTGCAAAAGCAATATCGGGTATCCAGAAAGGATTCTTCGACTGAGATCTTCCAACGTGATGGCGGTACTCATAAGTGCCTGCTTGAGATGTTCACAGATTGAGATGTTTACTGAGCCTGATGATGAATTAAGACAACATGTCATGTTGCCTTCTTGCTACGTTGAGTTTCAGCATCGTAGCAACCTCAATGCTGCTAGCAGAACCGTAACTCCCTAATGTGAAACGAGAAACAAACATCAAGATCAACACTCAACAAGGAATCTCCCGATCTGGCATGATATCCGCCTAGCTGATGAAAGTAGATCACTGCAAACTTTCATCTTATTGATGCTGGAACTTATGCCAACTCTGACTGGAATCGCGCCCGTTCAAGAACGCATCTTCACGACAAACCTGGGAACACTGCTGTTCCTAAAAGCGTGTGGGTTCGTGGAAGAGTATCGTGGGAAAATTCTCGAAGTCGCAGAGGACCATCTTGAAGTACGTATTGGCGGAACATTGCTGGAAAGACTGTTCTCCCGTTTTCCACAAGAGAAAGCAGTCGAAGTAATTCTTCATATTCAGCACGAAGTACCAGAAACTGTCAGTTCTGAAGAAGTCTCAAGCTTGCCCGGAATTGCTTGTTCGCAAATTGACGTGACCATCAAACCGGGAACAAAATCCTGGAACGAGAGCGACTTTCAACGCTACTCCAGACGGATGCTATGGTCCTTACGTAAACATTTCATTTCTCCGTGATCTGCTTTTTGCGACTCAGACTAGGCAAACAGCTGCCTTTGACATCGAGCCTGACCGACCCCTCACATATTTTGAATTATTTTTCAATTTATTTTGGTGTCGGTCTCATCTGTGATCAGTCTCTCCCTTTCATAAAAAGGGCTTCAATGGAAAAACTAGTGTGAGTGACTTCTCGTGAAATGCGAGTTCGCCGCTTGTTTTACTAGCTAACCTGATTTTCACTGCAATAAGGGAGTTTGAGAATCTGAACAGGAGCTAAGACCCAGAATCTTACGCTTCACAATGTCTCAAACTCAAATTCGTATTGAGTTGATTCTTTGAACCGCTTTATACTCCGGCAGAATTGGCCGCTGCGCGAGGGAACCCCAATGGACGGGGGACTCCAACATCAACGCCGGATGATGACGCTATCCAATCCAGATGAATCAGCGACCGCGGCAAACATTGACCCAGGAGGGAAAGAAGTATGAAAGTGCATGGAGCGAAAGCCTTGCTGAGTTTGGCGGTCTTGCTATCGACCGTTTCAATGGCTGTGGGACAAACCCCAACGGCTCAAAACTCAGTAGATCCAACTTTGCCAGTTTATGAACGTGCTGGCGATCTGAAAGGTGAATTGACATTCATCGGATCGAACACAATGTCTCAGGTCGCTGCTACCTGGGGAGAACACTTCCGTCGTATTTATCCAGATGTGAAAATCAACATCCAAATTGCTGGTTCTGCCAATGCAGTCGGTTCTGTCATTGACCAAACATCAGACATCGGGTTGCTAAGTAGGTCAATCTCCGAAGAGGAAGTCCGTGGTTTTCATGGAAAATTTGGATACGTCCCAACGATCTTGACACCTGTCCTCGAGCCACAAGGGATCTTTGTCCACAAGGACAATCCCGTGACAAGCTTGAGCCTTTCGCAACTTGATGCCATTTTCTCTACCACACTTAAACGTGGCGAAAAGAAAACTGCTAGAACTTGGGGTGATGTTGGTGTGACTGGGAAATGGGCAACAGTCGCGATTGCTCCACAGGGTCGCAGCGAAACGACCGGTTCACAAGTATTCTTCAACTCTGCAATTCTAGGTGATGGGGCTTTCCGACCAGAAATGGTTTCTCACGAATCGAATCCCCAGCTTATTGCAGCCATCGGAAAAGATGCTCGAAGTATCGGTTTCGCAGGTTCAACTTTCGATAACCCGGATGTCAAGCTTGTCCCAATCGCCTGGAAAACTGGCGAGCCAGCGGTTGATGTACACAGTTCGTCCTACCCGCTTGTTCGGCGTCTCCAGTTGGTCGTTAATAATGACCCGCAAAAGCCACTTTCTTCATTGCAAGCGGAATTCATTAAATATGTCTTCAGTCGAAGTGGTCAGCGAGACGTGGTTATCAGCGGCTTTTTGCCTGTTCCATCTGGAGCAGCCAATATCGCTCTCCAAGCAATTGGTGAAAAGACTCTCAACTAATCCTTTCACTTTCAACTCTTAACGAGTTGAGAATTCTATTCAGACCGGCGGATTCATTCGCTGGCACGCTTTTCTAAACAATCATTTCACTCTGCGTAGAGAATTATAATGAAACGGACTTCATTGCTAATTGCAGTGGCCGGTAGCCTGCTTTTGAGCGCGGCGACTGTCGCTGAGGCAATCGACACAACAAAAACTGGCGGTTCACCAACTGTCCCGCTAACCAATCACTTCAACCCTGCGAATCTACCTGGTCAGGGGAATTTGGGACTACAAGGGCGAACCAACGATCCCTTCTTGCCGAACGATATTTACAATCCTTTTCCAACACTTCCGGGAGTGACACCGGGGAACGGAACGAAGACTGTTCCAAACCCAGATTTTCATGGCTCGGTTCGGATTACACCCACAATCCCGACTTACATTCCACCGGGACAGCAGCCGATTCCAGCTCAACTTCGTTGGCGATTGGGCGTCCGCTCGCGAGACACAGAGACTGGTGTACAGATTCACGAAGTCTTTCCCAATGCCGCAGCGTCACGTGCTGGGCTAGAGCCGAGTGATGTGATCGTCGCAGTTTCCGGACATCAAGTCGGAATTGTGAATGGCAGTCTGCAAGAACTCTCTCGTGAGTTCGAGGCACACGCTGGTGAATCTGGTATGGTGACCATGCTTGTTCAAGATCACCGCACTCGCACCTTACAGAACGTCTCAGTACAGCTCGATTCGAGATTTTCTCGAATTCAAGGCTCGCTGGCAGTTCGCAGTGGGGCAAGGCTTCCCAATAACGCCATCGTGATGGTTGAGCTTCAAGAGATCGTGCGACAAGGTGCAGCACCATTGACCATTGCACATCAAGAAATCAAGAACTTCAATCCGAACCGTAATCAGATTCCTTTCCAATTGGAATATGATCCTGCTCAGGTTTCCCATCGTGGCAACTATGTACTGACAGCGAGTGTTCTGGACAATGGGCGATCTGTTTTCGAAACCGTTCAATCCTATCAGATCAATGGTCAGGGATACGGGGACGGTCGAACAATCGCGATGCAATTAGAACCTGTTCAACCAGAATACGGCGCACCTATTCATATTGATCAAGACGCTCAAATCGCGACTATCGTGAAGTGGTTTAACGATTACCTCGGACGACCACCTTCAGATCGTGAGCTTTCAGTCTGGCTCGATTCACTCCAACGTGGTTACTCATTACGTCAGGTTCAACTCGAACTACTAGGGCATAATCAGTTCTTTAACCGATGTGGAAGGGATAAAGAGACTTACATCACTCGTATCCATCAACTTTTGGTCGGAAAAAATCCAACTCAACCAGAAATGGCGTACTGGATCGGACGATACGACGCTAAAAACGGGATTCGCCGCGAACTTGCTCGTGAATTCCAGGATGCGGTTGGCATCCGATAAGTGGACGCACGACCACTTAACTTTTGATTTTAAAAAGCGGAAGAGGCATTGGTCTCTTCCGCTTTTCCTTTTGAATAAAGCATTTGTGTCATCCACTCTTTGTTGGAACATTGACATTGAGAGGGCTTCGTCCTATCTTTCGCTTAAGAACTTTTGATTTGCTTCGAAATTATACCACTCGCGGATATGAGTGTTCTGTCTTTTCAACAGTTTTAACTGTTGAAATTATAGTGGATTTGACCGCGAGCATGATATTTTCCTAGTCGGGTGTAGTCCCGGTGAAGAAGAAAGAGGCTGCTCATGTAGGCATTGGCGTGGAAAACGACCGGTGTTCGACATCAATGGGTCATCACAGTGGATGTGATTGCTATTGATGAGCATTACAGTCTCTGATGGATCACGGCGAGTGGGACATTTGTTCGAGCAGAACAGGCGACCCACTCTTTTTTTTCATCCAGATGGCAGCAACAAAGTATGAATGGCACTGAAGTCTTACGTGTGGTCGACGCCATCCATCGTGACAAAGGCATCGACAAAGAAATCGTCTTCACCGGCATTGAAGCCGCGATTCATTCTGCTGCGCGCAAACACTACGGGGAAGAGCGGGAAATTGTGGTCAGAATTGACCGCCAAAATGGAGAAGTTTCTGCTTCAATTGATGAAAATCCATTAGACTCTGACGAACTTGGTCACTTGTTGGGGCGAATTGCTGCTCAAACAGCGAAGCAGGTGATGATCCAGAAGATTCGCGAAGCGGAACGAGACGCGATCTACGATGAATTCCTGGAGATGCGATCCCACCTTGTCAACGGTGTTGTCACTCGTACTGATCATGGTGTCACATCGGTTAATCTCGGGAAAATTGAAGCAATCCTGCCTCGCAGCGAACAAATCCCAGGAGAATCGCATCGCGTGAGTGATCGTGTGAGAGCGGTCGTCCTTGATGTTAGAAAAGCTGGAAGTCGTGTTAAGGTTGTACTGTCTCGAACTCATCCTGATCTAGTTCGGCGGTTATTTGAAGTCGAGATTCCAGAAGTCTCTGACCGAATTATCGAAGTCCGCTCATTAGCCCGCGAAGCAGGTTACCGCTCAAAAGTTGCCGTTTCCTGTTATGACACAAACATTGATGCAGTCGGAGCTTGTGTCGGAGTACGTGGTTCTCGCATCAAAACAATCGTCGACGAACTCGATGGAGAACGTATCGATATTGTTCGTTGGAACGATTCTCTTCAGATCCTGATTCCTAATGCAATGCAGCCTGCGGAAGTTGAGGATGTCATTCTCTGTCCGATGTTAGGTCGCGTTATTGTCCTCGTGCGAGACGATCAGTTGTCGCTCGCAATTGGCAAAAAAGGTCAGAACGTACGGCTCGCCTCAAAGCTTGTTGGTTGGGACATTGAAGTGATGACCCAAGACGAACTCGACGATCAGCTGGAAAGATCGGTAGGAGCGTTCGGACAGATTGAAGGTGTCACCGACGACCTCGCTGAATCGCTTGTCTCGCAAGGCTTTTTTAGCTTTGACGACTTGTCAGTCATTGAACCTGATCATCTACAGGAATTGAGTGGACTGACTCCAGAAGCATGTGAAATTATCGTGGATCAGGCTGAAGTCGAATCCGAAAAAGAAGAAGCCGAAACCGAACGACGGAAAGCGATTGAACGCGAAGCACGTCGCGTCGAGAAAGAAGCGGCTCAACTCGACGCAATGACCGGGAGTTCTCTGCCCGATGGAACGCCAGTAGCACCTCAGCCCGTAACTGCTCCTTCGAAAGAACCGGAGGAAACTGAAGCGTCGACTTCTGAGGGTGAATCGGCTGTCGAATCAGAAACAGAACCTGATTCAGAAGAAGAATCCAGCGACGAAACTGAAATTAAGAATAGTGAAGCAGAAGTTGCCTCAGCACCTGAAGCTGATGGAGAAGACGGATCTGAAGAGGCATCAGAACAGGATTCGCCTGGCAATTCATAACCGTAGTTAAACTCCACTAAATGGACCATCAGCCATCAGTCAATTTTGACTGATAAAGAATCAAATATTGAGAATCTGAGTTTCGTTCTGCAATAATTCGCATTTGTATACTAAAATTCAATTTCTCAGCAAATTATAGATTTACCAATAAGTTAATGTTCGTAAATCATTCCACATGAGAGACAGTGGTTTCGTGTTTCAATTAGACGAGCCATAATGTCACGCCTAAGAAGGCAATAGATTACTTTCAGGGAGTATCGATTGAAGATCCGAATCTTCGCTCTGGCGAAGGAAACAGGGCTCGACAGTAAAGAATTGATTCAGCATTGCAATGATGCTGGACTAAGTGTCAAAAATTCTGCTTTGGCAAGTATCTCGCCAGAGGAGCGGGATATGGTTCTGGACTACCTGAAGAGCCTGAAATCATCTACTGCACCAGCTAAGGCTGCCCCTGATTTTACAGCACCCGTACGAGAAGATGCGACAGGTTCCACTCGACAGTTGCGGGATCTTAAAGGGAGCGGTGCTGAGACGACAGAGCGTCGACCTCCTCGAAAAGGCAAAGCTGTTGAACCTGATCAAGAGGACGTGGTTGACGTTCCAGTTGTTGAAGCAATAGCTTCTGTCGAAGTTACCTCAGAAGAATCTGAATCCGAAGTTGCCGTAGAATCTAACGACTCGGCAGAAGTTGCATCTGCTGATGCCGATGCGCAAGTCTCTGAAAACCAGGTGAGTGCTTCTGATGATACGGAAGCAGTCAACGACGAAAATATCGAGAGTGAAGCCGAAGTGGAAGCCGTTGCGGTTCAAGGTACAGCTGACGAAAATGCCCCAAAGGCAGTAGGTGGTGAGTCACCAGGCACCGACTCATCAGACTCTGCGTACGCCGATAGCTCACCTATGAGCCGGTCAGATTACATCGATCCGCGCGGTGGAGGTTCTGGATCCTCTATGCGTGAGATGAGACCGCAAGGTTCTATGCGGCATCGACAACCTCGCAAAGATAAGAAGAAAGGGCCAGCGCTTCCCGCTCTTGCTTCCACACCAAACTACAAACCTCCAGTCGTTAAAAAAGCTGAAGAGGGTCCAGTCTTAAAGCCTGATGTCGCTTTGACTGGGGATGTTCTGAAGAAGAACAAACTCGCAGACATTCTTAAAAAGAATCGTGATGACACACGTAAAAAGCCAGAAGACGAAGGCGACGGCAAGTCACGTGGCAAGTCTGGCGGTCGAGGACTCAACATTGAAGAGGCTCGAAAAACGCGTCGAACGAAACGTCAGCGACGTGGTGATGATGATGATGTCATTGTTAAAACCAATAAACGCAATCGTCGTTCATCAGGACCAATTGAACGAAAGACAGAAGCGACTGTCACATCGCCGATGACTGTCAGAAGTCTTTCTGAAGCGATGGGGCGACCTGCTCGCGATCTCATTACAGTCATGTTCAAACATGGCGAAATGGTCACCATTAACGATCCACTTGAAGATGAGATGGCTCTGGAAATCGCCCTTGAGTTGGGCGTTGACTTGGTCATTGAGCATGAGGCAGATTTCGAGGACGAACTCAACGATCGCTTTGAACGAGCTGATGCAGACTTTGGAACAGATCTGATTGAGCGACCTCCTATTATTACTGTGCTAGGTCACGTCGATCACGGAAAAACTACTCTAGTCGACCGCATTCGATCATCAAATGTCGTTGACGGTGAAGCTGGCGGTATCACTCAGCATATTGCAGCGTATCAAGTCGAGCACAACGATAAGAAACTGACGTTTGTCGATACTCCTGGTCACGCAGCATTTGGTGAAATGCGTGCCCGTGGAGCGAATGTAACTGATATTATTGTTCTCGTTGTCGCTGCCGACGATGGTGTCATGCCACAAACAGTCGAATGTATCAGCCACGCTAAAGCGGCTGGAGTCCCGATTGTTGTTGCACTCAATAAATGTGATCTTCCTGACTTTAATGAACAAAGAGTTCTGACTGACCTCTCACAACATGGCATTCTCCCTTCCGAGTGGGGTGGAGATGTAGAAGTTGTTCGCGTGTCAGCCTTGAAAGGCACAGGCGTCGACGATCTCCTCGAAACGATCCTGCTGACTGCGGAACTTGAAGAGTTCAAAACAGCAGCTGATATTCCTTCTGAGGGTGTTTGTCTCGAAGCCTTTATGGATGAGGGACGCGGTCCGATCGCTTGGACGATTGTTCGTCGCGGAACCCTTCGCATTGGTGATATTCTCAGTTGCGGAAGTGCTTTCGGTCGCGTGCGTGCTATGTATGATGACCGTGACAACGAACTTCAAGAAGCTGGTCCTTCTACTCCGATTCGCATCGCTGGATTAAGCGGTGTGCCAGACGCCGGTAGTCAGTTCTTTGTGATGGACGATATCGAAGAAGCTCGCGAAATTGCAGAAACTCGCAAGGATCGTGGACGTGCCGAGACATTACTTGGTCGTGGAGGACCGATGTCACTTGAATCGTTCTTCGCACATCGTGAAGGGACTATTCAAGATCTTCCGTTGATCATTAAAGGGGACAGTCCTGGCTCGATCGAAGCAATTCGCCATGAACTTGACAAGTTTGAACACGATGAAGTGAAACTGAAAATTCTTCACCATGGTGTTGGTGGAGTTAACGAAAGTGACATTTACCTGGCTGCCTCATCAGGCGCGATTGTGATCGCTTTCCATGTGATTGCCGAAGATCGTGCAGAAGCACTCGCTTCACAAGAAGGAGTCCAGATTCGGCGTTACAAGATCATCTACAATGTGACTGACGACATTCGCCAGGCAATGGAAGGCATGCTCAAACCAGAGCGTGTGGAAGTGCAAACCGGTCGTGCCCTTGTGCTAAGAACGTTTGCGGTGAGCCGTACTGGAACTGTGGCAGGTTGTCGCATTCTGAACGGTACAATTGATCGAAATGACCGAGTTCATATCATTCGAGACCAGACGATTTTGAATAACTATTCCATTGCGTCGTTGAAGCGAGAAAAAGACGATGTGAAGGAAGT
>JABJMI010000623.1 GCA_018659505.1 Planctomicrobium sp. | reverse complement strand
TCGGAAGTGTCATAGTCGGTCGAGACTGTTTCCGGATTGGAATTGACCATGATACTTTCGACGCCAAGATCTGCCATGGCATATGCCGCGTGGCAGCAACAATAGTCGAATTCGATTCCTTGCCCGATCCGATTCGGACCGCCACCCAGAATCATGATCCGCTTCTTCTGGGGATTTGGACCGGGCGTTTCGTCCTCGTCTTCGTAGGTGCTGTAGTAATAAGGCGTATAGGCTTCGAATTCAGCAGCACAGGTGTCGACCTGTTTGAAAGTCGCTACCACTCCCAACTTTTTACGATGGTTGCGAACATCCATCTCGGCTGCCTGCCACCAGTCTGCGAGTTGCCGATCCGAGAAACCGAACTGCTTAATTTTCTTGAAGAGTTCAGGAGTCACATTGTCCAGCGAGCCGACCTTGCGAATCTCTTCTTCCAGATCGACAATGTCCTGCAATTGATTCAGGAACCAAGGGTCGATCCCCGTCAGCTGATTGATTTCTTCAATCGAAAAGCCAGCTTTCATGGCATAACGGATATAGAAAACTCGCTCCGCATTCGGGATCGCCAGCATGCTTCGAATTTCTTCAACTGGCGGTTGTTTCTCTGTTCCCCAGAAATCTTTCTTGCCACCACCTAAACCGAAGTGACCAATCTCAAGACCTCGCAGCGCTTTCTGAAATGATTCCTTGAAGGTTCGTCCGATTGCCATCGTTTCTCCGACTGACTTCATCTGGACAGTCAGTGTTGGATCGGCATCCGGGAACTTCTCAAAAGTCCAGCGTGGATACTTCGTGACGACGTAATCAATCGTTGGTTCGAAGCATGCCAACGTCTCACGTGTGATATCATTGGGAATTTCATCGAGTCGATATCCGACTGCCAACTTCGCAGCGATTTTTGCGATAGGGAAGCCGGTCGCTTTTGAAGCTAAAGCGCTCGAGCGACTGACACGTGGATTCATCTCGATGACGCACATGCGACCGTTCTCGGGATTGACCGAGAATTGCACATTCGAGCCACCGGTTTCGACGCCGATCTCGCGCATACAAGCAATCGTGGCGTCTCTCATTCGCTGATACTCTTTATCAGTCAGCGTTTGTGCGGGAGCGACAGTGATTGAATCTCCAGTGTGAACTCCCATCGCATCGAAGTTCTCGATGGCACAGATGATTACGCAATTGTCGGCGTGATCACGCATCACTTCCATTTCATATTCTTTCCAACCCAGGACCGATTCTTCCAAGAGGACTTCAGTCACAGGGGAAAGCTTCAAACCGTTGCGAACCGTCTCTGCGAATTCTTCTTTGTTGTAAGCGATTCCGCCACCGCTTCCGCCGAGTGTATAACTCGGGCGAATGATGATCGGCAGACCGATTTGCTTCGCTGCTTCGTTGGCCTCTTCCATATTGTGGACAACGAAAGATCTCGGCACGTCGAGTCCGATCCCGACCATCGCTTCTTTGAAGGATTCTCGACCTTCCGCTTTGGCGATGGCATCCGGGCGAGCACCAATCATCTCGACACCGAGTTGTTCCAGAATTCCGCGACGATGCAGATCCATCGCTGTGTTCAAACCAGTTTGTCCACCTAGAGTTGGTAGAAGTGCGTCTGGCCGTTCTTTCTCAAGAACTTTCGCGACATACTTCCAGGTAATTGGTTCAATATATGTTTGATCCGCGGTGCTGGGATCGGTCATGATGGTCGCAGGATTGGAGTTCACCAATACGACTTCATAGCCTTCATCCCGAAGAGCTTTACATGCTTGCGTTCCGGAATAGTCAAACTCACAGGCTTGTCCGATGACGATCGGACCGGAACCAATAATCAGAATCTTCTTGATATCGTCGCGACGTGGCACGTTTACAATCTTCCTAATGAGGGAGTCTCAAACGAGGGAGGCAGAACTGCGCGCGATCATGTTTTGTGCGCTGCAGGAAGTTTAATCCAACAACGTCACCAAGAAACACTCACGTATGTTCAGCATCCTTGCTGCAGACTGCATCCGTGCGATGATTTCGCGCAAACTTGTCAGAAGCTAACAAGCTGACCGGGCGATTCAAGTGTGTAGAGAATTTGCCTTGAGGATTTGCCCAAATTATAATTTTTCACTGGGCAAACTTTATAGACTTCCAAGAAAAAAGAATTGAACAGGAGGAAGCAAAGAGAGCAGGGAATGTTTCTGGTTGCATCTCTTAACATCGTTTTGTCATATCTGCGCGACTCAGTGTCTCAGTGGTAAATTCCATTTTTGTTGATTTCGCCACGAAACTTCCCGAAGAGCTACTAATTGAAAAGCTCGATAAATCGACTTCCCAGTAAGATGGCAATGATGATCACTGAAGTCACATTTGTGGTCACGACCGCTGCGGTCCCAAGTCGCATCATCAGGCTGATATTTTTGCGCAAGCGATGTCGGAATTCGTTAACGATGAACTTCAAGAGCTGATGGAACAGTTCAACAGAGAGTGTGAGACCCAGAGTCAGCACAAGAATAGCCCATTCGATTTTCTCGATGCCTAGAACTAATCCAGTCGCAACGACCATAGAAGAAACAAGAACATAGACAAACAGAATGGAATCTGTCCGTAATCCGAGCCGAAAACCGGTCTCAGCATCCACTAGACGTTGTCGCCAAGGTGCTCGACTGGATTTGGGTACCTGAATTTCGTGGCTGGATGGTGTCAGCATAATCTTCGTCAATCGGAAGAATCGAGAATTGAATTTACCTTGGGTCGGCAAAACAGGTCAATATCCACTTCTTCATTTTAAATGCCTCGTCAACTACAACTCATCATCGAATCGAATTTGCAATAAGATAATACAACCAAATGGTTTGCAACTATTGCATTTCAATCATCGAATCTCATGTAAATCGTGCAATCAGGACAATACTTTCGCAAATTATGTGAACAGATGTAGAATATCCTCAACGGCACAGTCGAAAGGACCGATACTTCATTGTAGCTCAAGGAGTGAATGATAAACTCCCAGCCATGAGGCTAACCTGAGCGATTACAGAGACTTAGGGATTTCCCCTCGCATGAAACTTCATTGCGGGAAAAAACTTCCCAGTTCTTTACAACAGCATGACGCCGCGATATTCGCGAAACTGCACCAGGACGGTCGCCAGGAGTAATTCCCATGCGACCCACTCTATCCATCTTGAATTCTTTTTTTGCTCTCACCTCTTCAGTTCAAAAGCCATTGATTGCGTGTGGCGATGTCGGCTATGATCAGCAAATATTGCCGGTTGAGGTTTGTTTTCATCACGACCGGGATCTATCAACCAATCATGATTCATTGAATGGGGAGGCTGAGATGGACCGAAAAGGGTCAAATCGCACCAATCCAAATCAAGTTCCTGGTCAGCCAAGTAATACAGATATGGCTCGCGATAAAAGTTCTGATCCTGAGACTATTGAAGAGCGCCTCGCTCGCATCAAAGCCGAGATCGAAGCGGGTGTTTACGAGACACCGGAAAAGCTCGAAATCGCTATCGACCGGATGTTCGGAGCCATCTCCGAATAATTTCCCAAAACTAATCGATCCTCGACCTTCATTGATGGGTATCGAGATGACAAAGGAGGATGTTGTGTCTGAATTGGAAGCGGTCTCTGTCGCCGTCTCTCCAGCTGAAAAGTATCGGGAATATCTCGCAACGCAGCGACTGCGCATGACGCGCGAACGCGAGATTTTCGTGGAGGAAGTTTTCGCTTCCCACGAACACTTTGATGCGGACCAACTCATCCAACGACTTGAACAACGCAAAGACGGCAAGCGCGTCAGTCGTTCGACAATCTACCGCCATCTAAAACAACTCGAAGAAGCAGGTCTGATTCGAAAAGTCGCCCGCCAAGGAGACCGTGATCTCTATGAACACGATTACGGTTACCCGCAGCATGATCATTTGATCTGCAAAAAGTGCGAAGAACTTTTTGAGTTCCATAACGAGAAAATCAGCGAACTACTCGAAGAAGTCGCCCGCGAACATGGCTTTCGTATCGAAGGTCATCGTCTCGAGGCCTTCGGCTTATGCGACAAATGCTGCCGCAGACCGAATACACGCCCGAATAAGATGAACCTGATTTGATTCAGTGCTGAATTAATAGTTTTGCCGGACACTTGAAGTGTCCGGCTAAACATTCAAAAAATGTTCGAAATCAGACTTTCCATTCACGCAACGGACGCGATCTAAGCAAATTCGCTTCCGGATCATTGACGAACTCTTCTTTCACCGGATCGATTGTCAATTTGCGATTGAGTATCCAAGATATCGCAGCAGCGTGACAAGCTATGTGCGATTTGCGCATCACGTCTTGATTGGCAGCGGTTTTTCCTCTTGAGCGAATACAATCGAAGAAGTCACGTGAGTGCGCGCCGACATCGAGTCCGCGAACTCTCTTAGTCTGGTCTCCTAACTGCTTCTGTATTGATTCCGGCTCAGCGACGATTTCTCCGCTGTCACCAGTCTCGACCCAACCTTCATCACCAATAAAGCGGACGGGACAGGTTCCTAATCGTGTGATGTAATGCGGATGACGAATTCCGAAAGGATCAGGGAGGAAGTCGATGATCAACTTCACACCATTCGCATACCGGCAAGTAATGTTATCTTCGTTCGGTTCGTACTCAATCGGCATCGTATCATCAGCCTGATTTGCCCACTGGCAGAGATCAACAGTGTGCGCTCCCCAGTCGAGGAGCTTCGCTCCTGAATCAAAGTCCCACTGCCCTCTCCAGCGACCGTTCACGTACTGCTGATTGAATGGTCTC
>JABJMI010000828.1 GCA_018659505.1 Planctomicrobium sp. | reverse complement strand
CTTAGTCGCCACCACACGAACAGCTCGATGCAGTCGGGTTGCCAATGTTGCAATTGGCACCATGCGAATCTTCATGAGCCGATCTTGCGTATCCCTGGAGAGCCGATCCTGGCGAGCCAGCAAGGTGTCGAAATCACCAACCAGTGTTCGCAATTCGTTGCTCACTGTATTGACGTCGCTAGTTGCTTCAGAGACCGTTCGTGCAATCAAGTGCATTTCGTTGTAGCGGTCAAACTCAAGTGCATCAAACTCTTGAAATCGCGATTTCTTCTCACCGGGAGCAATTCCACCGCTTGTTCCACGCAGGGCGTCGATGCTGTGTCGAGTCTCCATGTCGTGTGAGACGACTCGTAAGCGACTCAGAATCGGCTGAAGTTCTTCGACTGATTGAACAAAATCTGTCATTCTTTGTTCGAAAGTCGTTCGATTGATAATCAGTTCGCTGACGGTTCGCACCAAATCATCGATTCGTTCAAGTGGGACGCGCAGTACCTGTCCGGACTGGCGAATCTCTATCTTCTCCTTTGCTCCTGTCGCTTCTTCGTTCAGTTCCGGTTCAATGTTATTCCAAACATTGGCTGCATTCACGGAAATTTCATTGGAAACCGGTATCGGCGCGGCTGTATTTTCCGGCGACGATTCAAGCAGTTCAGCGTATTCTGCAAACAGCTGTATGATTTCCGTCTTCACTTCCTCCTGATCAAATTCTCCGAATGACAAATCGTGCAATCGATCAGTTGTATTGAGCAGGAGTGTCAAAATTTCTGGAGTAATTTCGATTTGCTCGTCATAAATTGCATCCAGCAAATCTTCCATACGGTGCGACAATCGCGTCACAACTCGCATGCCCACGGCTCCCGCGGCACCTTTCAGGGTATGCGCCGAACGACGGACGTCTTGAACTTTCTCTTGGTTCTTATGATCTGTCTTGAGATGATTGAGCCCATCATAAAGCATCTTCAAGTGGTCTTCGGCTTCCTCAGAGAAGACAGACATCAGATCGTCAGAAATCTGATGATCCAAATCGGCTTGCAGGGCATCAATCGCATCCTGGCTTGCGACCACCTTGGATTCTTTAACAGGCTCGACGACGACTTGTTCGTCCTGCCCTAACACGAGTGAAACCTGTCGAATCAATTCATCTATGTTCGCTGTTGTCTCGCCTTCATCTACGAGATCTGTGAGTGCATCCACTCCGTCGTACAGCAAACTCGAAACGACTTCCGTCACTCCCACTTGAGAGGCGGCCGAATGTTCGAGCAAGTCCTCCATAGAGTGTCCGAGATTCGCAATCTCGTGTTGACCAATCGTGCTGGCTCCTCCTTTGATGGAGTGCAACAATCGACGAATCTGCTGAACATCTTCCTGATCGATATTGCGATCGCGAGTCAGAATGTCGGAAACAATTTGCAGGTTGTCTCCTGCTTCGTCACGAAACGATGCCAGATGAGCGAGATCGGATGCCGTCTCGGCAGCCGGAACGGACTGCACATCATCAAAGATGAGCTTCTGGATTTCTTGGTCATCTCCCGTTTCGGGAAGCTCTTGAATTCTCCGATATGCTCTCACGCCATCGCTCAGATAGTCACGTGGGTCAACATCGTCGCTTTCGTTAGAGGCCTCCGAAAGAAAGTCTTTTAACGAGTGTACAATTTGATGGGCTAGATCGTAGTCGACAGTTTCGCCATCCTCAATTTTGCGAAAGCATTCTTCGAGGAAGAAGGCGACATGACTGAACCCAGAGAGTCCGATCATGGAGGCTTCGCCTTTGATCTTGTGAGCAAGTCGTCGACTTTGTTCTACATTGCCCGTAGATTCGTCAGTCTGCTCGTTAGAGAGATGCGTAAGAATGACTCGGATTTCGTCCAGGTGTTGCAAAGCATCGTTTGCAAACTGAACGAGTGTTTCGTTGGGGAGATTGGGAAACATAGTGTCGCTCACTCTTTTCTGACCAAGGATAAAACGCTGATTTAGAGAACGCTGTTATAGATAAGAGAAAAAAGGGTGGGCTGTGGGGAGACAACCCACCCTGGCTTTAAAAACTTCTAAACTGAAACAGTTTTTGAAGCTGGTTCAAGTTCACCTTCCGGCAACAAGAACTGCGAAACAGAGTCACGCAAGCTCTCGGCCATGGTGGCCAACTGACTGACAGAAACTGCCGCCTGGTTGGTACCAGTCGCAGTTTGCTGGGTCACCTCTGAGATTTCGTGCATCGATTTCGCAACCGCATCCGCACCACGTGCTTGTTGCTTCGTATTTTGTGAAATCGATCCAATCAACTCAGCGAGCTGAGCTGAAACCTGATCAATATGAGTCAGAGTTTCACCAGCCTCAGAAGCCAGTTTCGAACCTGCGACCACTTCCTTCGTACTTTCTTCCATCCCTGCGATCGCTTCGTTCGTTTCGGTTTGAATCGCTTTGATGAGCGATCCGATCTGCTTAGTCGCTTCATTGGACCGCTCAGCCAAGCGTTCCACTTCCTCAGCAACAACCGCAAAACCTTGACCGGCGTCTCCAGCCATCGCAGCCTGGATCGAAGCATTCAAAGCAAGAATACTTGTTCGGTCGGCAATGTCTCGAATCAGTTCCACGATTTCGCCGACTTCCTGCGAACTTTCACCGAGTCGTTTAATACGCTTCGATGTTTCCTGCACCTGATCTCGGATGCGGGACATCCCGTCGATTGTTGCTGCCACGGCTTTCGTTCCTTGACCAGCAACGGTACGAGCATTCAACGCGACCTGTTCCGACTCAGCAGTGCTTTCCGCCACTTTCTGAATGGATGCAGCCATTTCTTCAATCGCAGCAGATGTGTCTACGATCTGAGATGATTGAGCTTCAGAACCCTTAGACAAGTGTGAAGTTGTCACCTGAATCTGCATCGCAGAGGTTCCCACTTCCATTGTCGCCGCTTTTACGTTCTGAATAATCTGGCGAAGCTGATGAACCATCTCGTTGACGGTTCGTGAGATCGGAGCTGTGATGTCGCTTCCAACGACCGCTTCACTCGTCAAGTCTCCACCAGCAATACCGGACATTTCCTCTTGTAGCTTACGAATCGATTCTTCGATTCTTTCACGTTCGTCAGCAGATTGAATCAAACCGAGTGTGTTGTCGCACATCGCGTTTAACGCGACGGCAACCTGTCCCAGTTCGTCTTCGGAAACAATCTCCGCACGAGCATCGAAGTCACCAATACCGATGTTTCCGAGCATGTCGGTGATCGAACCAGTTTGTTTCGTAATGTTCGTCGAAATGTAGTAACCCGCACTACCAACGAGAACGGTTGCGAACACAAACATTCCACCTGCCCACCAAGCCATTCTATTCACTGGCTGGTTCACTTCTGCAAAATCGATCTCTGACATCAACGCCCAGGTAATCGCCTTGCTTTTGTCTCCATTACCATTATAAATCTCAATCGGAGTCCAAGAGCTCAACACGGGAGAACCGCGGTAGTCATCAATCACTTTCGTGCCTGATTCTCCATTGAACGCACCCAAAACAGCTTCGGTTTTCACTGGCACTTCGGAGTTGATAATGGTTGTCGCAACACCGAGATCTTCGATGAAGCGAGAATCGTTTCGAAACAAGTGATCGCTACCAACCGCGTAGGTTTCACCTGATTCTCCCAGTCCTGTTCTTTCAGCCATGATGCCGTTGATTTTCTCAATCGGCATCTGGAAGATCGCGACCCCAATTTTTGTATTGCCATCAAAAATTGGCGTGGAGATGAAGCTGGCTGCGGCGTCGTACGAAGGCTTATAGGGTTCATAGTCGACCAAGAACACGTCATCTGGAGAGTTCGCGTCAGCAGCTTGTTGGAAGGCTTTTCCGAAGTTGGTAGATGCGTACGGACCTTTTGAAAGTGACGTACTGTAATCCAGTTCCTTAAACACGGAGTAAACAATGTCACCTGTGTCGATATCGCACAAGAAGATATCGTAGTAGCCGAACTTCTGTAGATAGCTACGAACGATCGGATGTAACTCTCCATGGAGTTTACTGTACTCGGAATTGTCTTTGGCGGCATCTAAGACTTCTTTTGAACCCAAAGGGTTTGGGTTCCCACTAATGTAAAGATGCTGCAGGTAAACAGAATCATCATCGAGTGGAGTGAGTTGACCATCAATCGATGTTGTGCTGCCGGTTCGTTTCTCGTATTCGGTGCCGAACTCTTGAGAATAGTAGTTGCGAACTTCTTGTCGATACTGAGCGAGTTCAGTTTCTGTGACGTCGTTTTCGACACGAACATTACGAAATGCAGATTTCATGTCCCGCATGTTGTCGACGATCATCGCATCTTCGGAAAATGTTTTGACCTGATTTTCGATTGAACCGAAATAGTCTTTGACTTGGTTCGACTTAATCGCACGCACCGCATCGAGGTTGGCAAAAGCGTTGTCCATTAACGAATTCGCCGATGTGCGATACAACGTGACACTCAAAATTGTCAGTGGGATCATCGCCACTCCAAAGAACGCCAGCAGGATTTTTGCCCGCAGGCTTTTGGAAATCGCTTCAATGAACTTGAAGCTGTTTCTTTCCGCCATTTGATATCTCCAAACGTAATTTTAAAAGGGTTAAAAAGTTCAGCAAGATGCTGAGACTTCGTGAGGGACTTCGACTGAAGTTGATACTGGACCTGAGATGGCCCGTGTTAGGTCGCTGAGTGAGTGCGTGAATGGCACTACTCGGTCGGCGGACGTGCTGAATGTAACATCGTTTGATCCAGTATGTTAAAGGTGATTTTAGGCTGCCTCGAACTGTCGAAACTCTTCCGAGAGCAGCAGTTTTTCGAGATCAAGAATTGCTATGAGTTGTTCGTTATGCTCCAGGACTCCCCGTAGGTATTGAGCAACTTTGGTTGTCACCTGAGCAGTTGGAGGTTTCACATTGTCGATCGGCAAGTTTCGAATTCCAATGACTCGATCCACGATCAAGCTGGTCTCCAAATCGTCGACGAGAGATTGCACGACGACCAGGCGGCTTGTTGAATCTCCCTCTTCTGACCTGGGCAGACCTAACACTTCGCGTAACTTGACAACGGAAATCACCGTGCCGCGAAGGTTTGCAACACCCGAGATCCAGCTGGGAACTCGAGGAAGTCGGGTTACTTTGGGCACCCGTTGAATCTCCAAGACGTTGTCCATCGCGAGTCCATACAGCGAGCCGTTGAGTTCCACGACGACAAATCGCCGTAAATTCGACGCTTCGATTGGCTGTGCGGATTTCGCTGCCTTTGAATCGCCTGATAAGGAATCATCAATCTGTTGCACGAGATCATCGAGCGTGACGGAATCGTCACCCATGTCGTCGTCCATGTCGTCTAGGAACTCATCTGAAATGTCACCAAAGACATCCGAGATGGCATTCATCATTTCCTCGACATCGGATCCTGGATCGAGAGCTTCGTCACCAAGTGCAAAGCCGTCCAGTTCCTCTTCCGCAAGTTGCTCGAGAGTCTGTTCGTTTTCTGAGAACAACTCTGGATCAGGTGTGCTTTCCTGTGGCTCGTCTAAGTTGGGTTCAACCTCACTCTCGGCAGTTGCTTGTTCTGCCAGGACGGTTGGAGTCTGTTCTTCCATCTCGGTCGGGACGTCCTTAGCGAGGACTTCAGAGTCT
>JABJMI010000771.1 GCA_018659505.1 Planctomicrobium sp. | reverse complement strand
GTGCATGCACTTTTCCCTGCGGTGTTTCTGCATCTTTCACGAGACTGGAAATTGCACCAGCAATTGCAGCGGATACGGTTTTGCCTTGACGTTCAAAGATGAGTCGACCAGCCGTATCCCGGTGCCATGAATTGGAATGGTCGAGATAGGGAACGAGTTCCGCTGTTTTCAATTCACCCAGATTGATGACTCGCTCTGACACTCCCGATTCGGGAATGACTCGGTAGAGTCGACCTTTGTTTCGACCACTGGTCAGGTCGAGGTGCTGTTTAATTTCAGGCGGGAGGCTCTTGGGGTGTTCGATTGTTTCTCGATACATATCGAGAATATGCAGGCAGCCATCTGGTCCATTAGAAAACTGAACAGGACGGAACCAGACATCGCTGGAACGTACGAATTCTTTGTTCTCATCAATACGTGTGGCAGAAAATGTTGCGCCCTGTGGGATCAGTTTTTTGCGATGCACAATGTTACTGCCGACGTCGCCGACGAAAACAGTCCCTTTGGCTGCCTCTCCCCAAGCGTCGCCGCGAAAGATGGTGATGCCGGTCGCTCCGGTGAAGTAACCGGCTGGTCGACCGCCGCCTTCGACGACGCCTTTCACTTGCTTGGAGACACGTAATCGCGTGCGAACAATTCTCCATGGTTCAACTTGACTGGTGCGATAGACAGGTGCTTGACCACCATCGTCTGCGATGCGAGTACGAGGTCCGGGAGCTTTGTAGGCTGGATTGCGGGCGATGTCCCGGTCATCATACATCACCATTTGGGCATGATCGCTGTTGGAGCAAACGAATTTTCTTCCCCAGTCATCAAACGACATCCCATGCTGAGCACCGCCGCTCTCGGCTCGAAGATCAAGCAGCAAGGGATTAAAGGAAAAGTCACGACCTCGTAAATTCACTCCGGGATCATTGGGATCACCGAAGCGTTTTACGACGCCTCCCGAAGAACTGGTCGCTCCGTGGATACGATTGTCGAGTCCCCAGCGAAAGCTGTTGATAAGTCCTTGAACATTGGACCTCTGAAAACCGGTGAAGACAGTTTTACGTTCATCAGCTTTGTGGTCTCCGGTATTGTCTTTCAGGAAGTAAATGTCGGGCGCGGCACCGACATAGACTCCGCCTTGTGAACAGATAATCGCGGTCGGCCAAGAGAGATCATCTGCGAAGATTGAGCTTTCGTCGAACTTGCCATCGTTGTCTGTATCGATAAGTAGCCGTACTTGCCCCAGGCTCTCTTTGTCTTGCTCAGAGTAATCTTTCATCTCGACAACGTACAATCTTCCGTTCTCATCAAATGACATGGCGACCGGATCGGTGACTAATGGCTCGGCAGCGGTTTGTTCTATTTTGAAGCCATCCGCAACTTCGAAGGCGTTCATCGCTTCTTCTGGCGATTTGCCGGAAATACGTGGTAACTCGGCAGCGTAGTTCAGAGTCGTTCTTGGCGTATGCTTCAATGCCCTATCTATGAACTGGTAAGAATCTTCGCGTGTCTCCGTCGGGAAGTCGTGATCGCAATCTGGGTAGACGACCTTCAGTTGATCCTTCGCATCGAATAAAGAATAAACCCCCAACGCACGGGGAATCGCTTTCTTGACGCCATTCACAGCGAAGTTCGCATCTTCTTTGGGAGAGCTCGAATAGAATGCCCGCGGTGCGAGAGACGCGACAACTTCATAAAAGTCGAAAGGAACTAGATCGGGGTCAAGTTTGTATTTGTCTCGCAGCAATGGCATGTAGCGATCACTCGTCCAGCCTTTGATGTTGCCTCCGTAGTAGTCATGGAACGGGGTCCAACCACAACTGGTCACAACCACTTTCACTCGTTCATCAAAAGCCCCCAGAAACATGGCGTTGTGACCGCCGAGCGAATGTCCGATAACACCGATTCGCTCGGGGTCAACACTTGTTGTCGATAACAGAACGTCAACGCTCCGCATGTGATTGACAATTCCTTTCATCGTCCCTGAAACATATTCATCACTATTGAAGTCGTAATCTTTGTCGTCCCCGAAAGAAGGATAGTCGGGAGCAATGACGACATAACCTCGCTGCGCGAGTTCGACAGCGTATTGTCGATTCGGTCGCGGTCCATCGCCAGCGACGATTCGTTTTCCCTGTGCTCCGGTCGGATGCAGCGCGACGATCCCCGGAACTTTCTCACCTTCTTTAACAGGCTCCGGGAAATACATATCCGCGGTCACTCGACCATTCTTATCAGCGACAAAAGTGATGGTTGTTCGTCGATAGCCTTCACCTTCCGAGCGTTCAACGGCCTTGATTGCGATGTGCGGTAAGTTCTCTCGACTTGGCAGCGGTCCCATCGCTGCCTCCATCCCTTGGATGATTTGTTTTCTTCGACGTTGCCAATCAGCTTGATTCTGAATCGGCTGTGGCTGACCGTCGTCATCGAGATAAAAGGTCAAGTCAGAGTGGTCAATTTTCTGGGCGTCAGAGTCTTGAGCAACGATTTGCACGTTCCAGAGAACACAACAACCCAGTAAGCTCAGTCGGCAATATGATAGCATTACGAACCTGTTTGATTTGTGAAAGAATCAGAGTTTTTCAATACACAACACAAAGGCTATCAGCATAGATTGTGCTGGATCAAGAGAGTCATTGACGTTCGGTGCTTTAACGATCCGGTCGATGTGTCCGAAAATCCCAATACACGAACAAGCATGGGAGACCATAGCACAAGATCACTTGAATCACGATCAGGTAAACCGACACCGGTGGTGCTCCCGGTGGAGCAACATCAGTCGGAGCGATCATCGAAGCTAAGCAACCCCAGAACAGAAAACACGAGACAATGTAAATGACGAAACCGCGAAACTTCGAGTACGGTTTTCGATCATTACTCATGCTTCCTTCTCAATAAGATCATTGGTTCCTGTAAACGGCTGCCAGATTTTTTTCTTCGCTGTATCCAACACTGCGACACGTGGAGATGGAGCGTCCGGATCATCTGACTTAGGACCTGGAGCTCCCATCATAATACATGGTTTACCTTCAGAATTATTAATTGAGAGACCATTGCCTCGCTCACTAACTGCCATTGAGACACCGGAGCTGTTATTGACGTTACACAATTGGATATTCGAATTTCCTTCATCATCAACCTGAATAGAAATGACTGGGCGTCCAGTATGGTCAGTCAACTGAATTCCAACATATCCACTGACACCATCTTCACCACCAGAGCATGAAATGTTCGCGCGCTGATTCCCATATTCATCGACGAGGACGAGGCTTCGAGCCTCAATTTGGTCGATAGCTAGTTTAGTCTGCTGTTTTTTTCGTCGTTTCTTACCCATGATGGCTTCTCGTGATTTGCATAGCTCAAAGTCACTTCGCACTCGGATCGAAGCGTCTCGTGAGTTTGATCATTCACGATGCGCCCTGCAAGAGACTTCTCCATCAGGTGAAACTTCAATTTGAATCACCATCGGACAGCAGCAGACTGGACAATCTTCGACATACTCTTGGCTTCGTCCCTGAGTGCCGTAGGCTGGGACTCGTCCCTGCAATACAGGCTTGACGTCCAACGCGATGCTGGGTTACGCAAAGATGCTAACCCAGCCTACGTCGCTCACTCGAAATACCTCATTAAAGTTCCGTAGCTCCAGTCCTACCGGACGCAACTCAACGGACCACCGACCGGTGGAACCGGTCCTACTTCGCTACCCTCATCACCGATATCATTTTAATGTCCGTAGTCTCTAGCGTAAAAAACATGATAGCGGACACTACTGCTGGGATTCGTGAAAGTGTTCGTATGCGGCCGCCTCAAGATCGCCAGATTCACCGACGAATTGTCCATCTTCGTCAATAAGGCGATATTGATGTTGGTGGCCGCCAATGGTTGCGCAACCGTCGATTGCAAGTAGCATCGTATAGAACGCATCAGTTAGCGCGTCATCGAGAATCAAACGTATTGCGGCGCGCAAGTCGGGGGCCGGTGAAAGGGATTCAATGCGTGCGGAAACCCCCGTTTCGCCGGTGGCATCGCAGTAGCTGTCCAGTATCGAGTCACGTTCAGCCTTGCAGAGTCGGGCGAATTCGTTGGCATCCATTCGATCTGTGTCCGACAACGGGAGGTTTTTACGTCGCCGAACTCAACCGAGAGAACGACATTGAACTACGAAAGATTCTACCAACGCCACCGCCCGTTGCCAAACAGCGAAGGCGATCGCGGGTTTGCATCAGAGGGAACGCGACCGAAGCAATGGACGTTTGCCCACGGAACGATGTTCCAACGACGACAGCCGCGACTTTGGGCGAGTAGATTGGAGTCTTTCGAGTTTAGGTTGATGTTTGTGTTCACTGTTTCCACGAGTTTCCTCTTTGTGGTGTCACAATATCTCGACCGTGCTTG
>JABJMI010000827.1 GCA_018659505.1 Planctomicrobium sp. | reverse complement strand
TGAAATCGCTGCGGTAAAAAGACGCATCGACAAATTGAATCAATCTCGAAATGATCGCATTGAAAAGATTGATGAATGGATTTCAGAGGTACTCGAGCAAAGGGGAATTGAGCCTAAAGAGAACGCAAGGCTGAATACAGAAACGCCCGGAAGTGCGATTGATCGGCTCTCAATCATGGCTCTACGCTTGTATCACCTCGATGAGCAACTTCAGCGCGACGACGCGACGCCAGATCATCGAGTTTCAGTCAATGAAAAAATTTCGATCTGCAAAATGCAAAAGTTGAGACTTTCACAAGCACTCAAGGATCTACTCGACGAGATCGAACAAGGTCGCTGCCAGCACGTCACTTATCGTCAATTCAAGATGTACAACGACAAGAATCTGAACCCCTATCTCTACAAAAAACAAGCAGACGGTTAACTCAATTCGTCCCATTACTTTCTTGTTTGACGAGAGCGGGAACTATTGCTGAATCTCGCTGAACTACTGTGACCGTCTCTGCTAAACATTTGCTTGTCCAGAATTTTTGACGCGGCTTCCATGACATGCGACACCTGAATTGCCAGCATAGCTGCGTTATTAGCGGTTCTCCGAGTTCTTGAACTCCCGCCATGGTAATACATTTGTAGCCAGATGTTTTGTGCTCCGTAAGGACCAGAATTCTCTGGGCGGGTTGTCCCATGTAAGCTCACACAAGGAGTTCCCACTGAGGCTGCCAGATGCATCGGTCCACAGTCAGATCCAATCACGAGCCGGGCGTTTCGCATTAAAGACGTTAAGTCGAAAATATCGAGCGGTTCAGCGACAATCGCTCCTCCATCAGAATACGATGCAACTTCCTCGGCACACTTTAATTCGAAATCACCATACCAGGGAAGGATCGTTTTTATTCCAAAATTTCCGTACAAGTTGGCAGCAACTTGCCCGTAGCGTTTCATTGACCACTGACGAGACTTCCAGCCAGCATAAGGCAGGGTGACTGTATACCCGTTTAATAATTCTTTCTCCTCAGCGAATCTGGCAATTTTATGTTCTGATTCTGACCGTACAGGTGTTCGAAAACTCACCTTGGGATTATCAATCCCCAAGGGTCTTAACAACGCCAGAAAACGATCAACGACATGTGAATCTTCTTTCACTGAAACATTGACCGTATTCAGGATTGGAGAGATCTCACGTCCGACTGGCGATGATAACCCGATTCGTTCGTGACAATTCGAGAGCCAAGCTGCCCCGCTACTTTTTGATAATGATTGAGGATCAAAGACCGTTGTGAACTGCTCAGCTTGTAATTTTGAACGCAACCGCAGGATCTCCGATGGATTTCGAAACCAGCGACGGGAAACGGTGACCACCTCGTCGATATCTTTATGTACTTTTAGTAACGGAGCATTTTCTGTCTGTGTTAGCCAAACGATCCGCGATGAAGGAAAGTGATCGCGTAATGCACAGGCGAGAGGCAAAGTCACTAGACAATCGCCCAGAGCGCTCAGTCGCGTCATCAGAAAACGGTGCTGACTTCGATCTTCCATAAAATCATCCGTGAAGGCGAATCTGATGGAATTCTTTTCCACCGCTTTGAAGTATTTGACTCTGAATTTATGTTATCTGACTGCAATTAGGCAAGATGATTTTTCTGAAGTGCATTGCCATCGAATGTTTGCTTTCAAAACCGGGCTTGATTGACCTCCGCTGCATTGCTTAGAACGCGAAAGCTATCATTGCGCTGTTAATTTATTGGCTTCTGAGAATTCCTCTATTCGAATTTCGCGTAGCTGGTTCAAGCAGGAGAAAAGCGATATGTCTGGGAAATTGACGGTCATCATTCCTTGTAAGAATGAGATCAAACATATCGTTGCCTGTATTCAATCCGCACAAGAAGTCGCAAACGAGGTTCTTGTTGCGGACTCGGGCTCGACGGATGGAACACTTGAAGCGGTTCGTGAAATCGGCTGTCGCTTGGTAGAGAGAGAATATATTCACTCTGGTGATTTCAAAAACTGGGCAATTCCGCAAGCGACTCACGAATGGGTACTTGTCGTCGATGCCGACGAACGTGTGTCGCCTGAAATGACGGCCGAGATCAAGCAGCTTATCGCAAATCCGAAGAGTCAAGATGGCTACTGGATCTTTCGGAACAATTACTTCCTCGGTCAGAAGATTCGGTTTTCGAGTTGGGGACACGATTCGGTCTTGAGACTGTTCAAGAAAGAGTACGGAAAATACGTTGGCGAAACGGACCATGCAGAGGTTCAGATTAGTACCGGGCGCGTCGGGAAATTACGGTCTAAGTTCGAGCATTATTCGTTTCCCAGCTACGAACATTACATCATGAAACTCGACCGCTATACGTATTGGGACGCTCGTCAGAAACACGCTGCCGGAATCAAACCGAAGTATCTTCGCCTGTACTTCAGCGGACCACTCAGGTTCCTACAGCAATACATCGTGCGACTAGGCTG
>JABJMI010000368.1 GCA_018659505.1 Planctomicrobium sp. | reverse complement strand
ATCGAGATAAACTCTCTTTGCTTGAAGACGAATACGAGGCCGCCGAAGAAGAAATCGGGAGTGGAGCACGTGCTAGTCGTGTGGCAATCGCGTTATTCATGGTCGCGGTGCTGACACTCTTAAACGGATTTTACATCATCAAGAATGAACCGCTTATCGCGAATGACGTGCGTTATCTGGTGACGTTCTGGATTGCGATTATTGCCACGGCATTTATTGGGAGAATTGTTTCGTTCGATCCTCTCCGAGCCGAAATTGTCCCTTTACTGACAACGGTTCTGCTGTTATCGGTCGCCTATAACCAGATTCTGGCAACGATTACCGCCTTCTCGCTGGCGTTGCTGCTAACGATGTCAACAACGGGGCAATTCAATCAATTTCTGGTTTTGATGTCGACGGCAACCGCTGCAATCATTCCGCTCAAGAGAGTTTCATCGAGATCAACCTTAATCAAAACGAGCTTTCTTTCCGCGATCACTTACTTCACGGTCGGATGTGGAATCGCTGTCATTGAGACGCAGTCCATCACAGAAGTCATGCAGGATACCCAGTTCCTGGTCATGAATGCGAAAGGGGCCGCTCTGTGTCTGGTCGCTGGCTATCTCGTTGCGGGAAGTTTGCCGTTTATTGAAAATGCTTTCGGTGTTGTGACTGATATGACTCTCTTTGAACTGAGTGATCCAGCGCATCCATTGCTACAAGATTTGGTGCGTCTTGCTCCCGGAACTTATAATCATTCGATCTCAGTCGCGAGTATTTCGGAAACAGCAGCCGAGAGAATAGGCGGCAATGGTCTGCTTGCGCGTGTTGGTGCGTATTACCACGATATTGGAAAAATGCTGAAGCCGCAGTACTTCATAGAGAATATGGAAGCCGGACAAACGAGTCGCCACGACCAATTAAATCCCGCGATGAGTACGCTCATCATCATCGGACACGTCAAAGATGGAGTCGATCTCGGCAAGCAATTTGGGCTTCCGCAACCACTACTTGACTTTATTGAACAGCATCATGGAACAACACTCGTTGAGTATTTTTTCCGCGAAGCGACGAAACAGGCGGAAGGACAACCCGACCATAAAACAGATGCCGAAGAATCTTCGTTCCGTTACCCCGGACCGAAACCTCAGTTCCCTGAAGCGGGAGTCATGATGATCGCAGACGCCTGCGAAAGTGCTTGTCGCACGCTCACGGAGCCGACTCCTAAGAGAATTGAATCTCTCGTGAATGGGATCGTGATGAAACGTCTGTTGGACGGACAATTTGACGAGTGTGCGTTGTTGATGTCCGACATTCGCAAGATACAGGACTCGGTGATTAAATCTCTTACCGGCATTTATCATGGTCGAATTAAATATCCCGATGCCCCAGAGCCTAAGAAAAAGAGTGATGTACGAGATCCAGATCTCAAACAACCAACAGTTGCTACCAATCAATGATTCTTTCGTTGAAGACGTCGTTTCAAAAACTCTAACGGCTCAGGCAGTTGTTTCCGCTGAGATCGTGGTCGCACTCGTGACTGACGACGCGATTCATGAGGTCAATCGCGAGCACCTACAACACGATTACGCGACCGATGTGATTAGCTTTCTTTATGAAGAAACCACAATAGAGCCTGTACAAGAACTCAACGATCAACAGCGAGGAGCCGGTCTGCATCTTGATGGAGAGATTGTCCTGAGTATCGAAACAGCAATTCGAGAAGCGAAAGAATACGGCTGGGCTCCTGAACACGAAGTACAACTCTACATCATTCATGGATTGCTCCACTTATGTGGCTACGATGATCTCAGCGAGGATGAACAAACCATCATGCGTGAACAGGAGCGTAAAACGTTAAGCCTCTGGGGTCTGGAACCTCACTATAAAAATTAATTCAAGTTCCATTTGTAATTTGGCAGCCAATAGTGAATCATCCAGCTATGATGTTTCACAATATTCCTGTAGAAATAGATGAGCTCTGCGTGTAGAACGCCATCGATTTCGTTTCAATAACCCACTTATCAGCAATAGTTAAAACGTGTTCAGCTCGATTCTTGTTGTCGGTTGCTTACTCCTCAGCATCTTCTTTTCTGCTGTGAGTGAAAGTTTGCGCAATTTTCTGCGCAGCCGCTTGGCGTTTGTCTGTCGGTTACAGCAAAACGAAGATCGCTTTGGGATCATCCTCCGAGACGATGAACTTGCTCTTCAGGCTGCCGAAACCGTTCGCCTTGCCTCCTTGGTCATCGCCTTGCTGCAAGGAAGT
>JABJMI010000460.1 GCA_018659505.1 Planctomicrobium sp. | reverse complement strand
TTGACTGCTGGTCGAACATCGTAAGCATGAACGACCGCACCCAGTCGCTTCGCTGTCGCAATCGCCTGTAAACCAGCAACACCAGCACCTAAGATGAAGACGCGAGCAGGTTTTAATGTCCCGGCTGCGGTCATCATCATCGGGAACATTTGTGGAGAATGGCTCGCTGCGAGCAAGACAGCTTTGTAACCAGCGATCGTCGCCATCGATGAGAGAACATCCATACTCTGAGCGCGGGTAATTCGTGGAACCAATTCGAGAGCGAAAATGTCTGCCTGCTTCGCTGCCAGTTCTTGCATCTTGGCAGGATCAGACAGTGGATCACACTGGGCGATGAGCGATTGCCCGTTCTTCAATTGATTGAGATCGCTGTCACCCGTTTCAGGGTTCGCGACTGCTGCTCGGACTTGTAGGAGAATGTCAGAAGCCCCAATGATGTCGTTGCGACTCTCAACGATCTTCGCTCCGGCGTCGAGATAGGTCTGGTCGAGAAACCCGGCAGCTTCGCCAGAATTCTGCTCGACGTGAACCTCGGCTCCTAATTTCTTGAGAGCCGAAATTGATGCTGGAACAATGGCGACACGTTGTTCACCGGGGAAAGTTTCCTTTGTAACTCCAATAATCACGATGCTGGCATCCTGTAGCGAATATGCGATAAGAGCAATGATTGAGTGTGCATCTTAACGGCGCAGGGTTTGATCAGGTAGTGATCTTAGACGTAAGATTTTATTCATCAGTGAATTAAAATCTGCTTGTGATGCCGGACACTTGAAGTGTCCGGCAAAACGACGTACTTAGAAATTAGAAAGTTGCCAGGGGTTGTTGCCAAACAGCTTTCAATTTGACGATTGGCTCATCGATGATTGCTGCATTGTTGTTATCACGAATCACAACATTGCCTGAACTACTTACCTTGCCTAGCACGTTAGGTGCTGGAGCATTGTTTTTCTCGAATGTTTGCTTAATGGTGTCGAGTTGATCCTCCGAAGCTTCAATGACGAATCGAGTATTCGATTCGGAAAAGAGATCAACAGTCGCAGCCTCTCCACTCGACTGAAGGTGTACATCAACACCGAAGCCACCCGCGAATGCCATCTCTGCTAGAGAAGCAGCCAAGCCACCTTCGCTGAGATCGTGACAGCTTCGAATAGCTCCACTTTGAATACATTGATGAAGCGCTGAGAAGATTTTCGGAGCCAGTTCCAGATCAACATGAGGGACGGTTCCAGTCTCGTTGCCCGTCACGAGATTAAAGTGGCTGCCACCGAGTTCGTCCTTCGTTTCTCCGACGAGTAACAAAAGGTTGCCTTCGGCTTTCAAATCCATCGTGACGCATTGTTCGATGTTCTCAACTTGACCCAATGCGGTAATTAGAAGCGATGCTGGAATGGAAATTGTTCTCTCTTCGTCTGAGAACTCGTTGTTAAGCGAATCTTTTCCACTCACGAACGGAGCGTTGTAGGCAATTGCGACATCGTGACAGGCGAGCGCGGCACGGACGAGTGAACCGAGAGTCTCTGGTCGTTCGGTATTGCCCCAGCAGAAGTTGTCGAGGATTGCAATCTTCGAAGGATCAGCACCGACTGCGACGCAATTACGAAACGCTTCATCAATCGCAGAGGCAGCCATCCAGTAGGGATCACGATCGCCGAGTTCCGGATTCATTCCACACGAGATAACCAAGCCTCGCTCACTTGATAAGTCTGGACGAACGACAGCAGCATCTGATGGACCGTCGTTCTTAACTCCAACTAACGGCTTGATGACGCTGCCCGCTTGGACTTCGTGATCGTATTGGCGAATGATTGATTCTTTCGAGCAGACATTCAGTGAAGCGAGTATCTGCTTCAAGACTTCGCCATGGCTGAACTCAAGATTTGTAAGGTCTGTCGGGGTTTCTTCTGTCGGTTGATAAGTCGCTTCTCGAACAACCGGCGGGCGTCCATCGTGCAACAGCGACATCGGTAAATGTCCGACGACTTCATCATTATACTTGAGAACCAAGTCTTTTGTGTCGGTGAACCTTCCGAGGATGCACGCTTCGACACCTTCGGCAGAACATAAGTCGCGGAAGGTTTCCCACTTCTCTTCAGGAACGGAAAAGACCATCCGCTCTTGAGCTTCACTAATCCAGATTTCGGTATAGGTCAGACCGCTGTATTTGAGTGGAGCCTGATCTAGCCAGACTTCCGCTCCGGTTTCTTCTCCCATCTCCCCAACTGCACTGCTGAAGCCTCCAGCGCCACAATCGGTAACGGCATTGAAGAGTCCCTGATCGCGTGCTTCGAGGAGAACATCCGCCACCATCTTTTCCGTGATCGGATTTCCGATCTGCACGGCTCCGCCTGAAAGGTCTTCGCTTTCGTGGGTCAATTCTGCCGAGGAGAACGTCGCCCCATGGATTCCATCGCGACCGGTTCTGCCGCCGATGGCGACAATATAGTCTCCGGGAATAACTTCTTTCTCGCTCATACCACGCGGAATCATCGCGACGTTTCCACAATAAACGAGAGGATTCCCGAGGTAGCGTTCGTCGAAGTAGACCGCTCCGTTGACTGTCGGAATTCCCATACGGTTCCCGTAATCGCGGACACCAGCGACGACGCCGTGCATAACGGTGCGAGGATGTAAGACTCCGGGGGGAAGGGCATCATAAGGCGTGTCAGGAGGTGCAAAGCAGAAGACGTCTGTATTGCAGACTGGTCTTGCTCCTAACCCTGTTCCGAGTGGATCGCGAATCACGCCGCCGAGTCCGGTGTTCGCTCCACCGTAAGGTTCGAGTGCTGACGGGTGGTTATGTGTTTCAACTTTAATGCACACATCTTGCTTGTCATCGAAAGTGACAACTCCAGCGTTGTCCTTGAAAACGCTGACGCACCAATCATTCTCACCTAAGTTTTTGCGAATCGTTTGAGTCGCTGCGAAGACCGTTTCCTTTAACATGTTCTCGAAACGCTTCTCACCATTCTCATCACGATAGGCAATGCGACCAGCGAGAGTTTTATGAGAACAGTGTTCGCTCCAGGTTTGGGCGATTGTTTCTAATTCGATATCAGTTGGGTCGCGGTCGTATTCCTGAAAGTTCGATTTGATGGTCTGCATCTCAGGCAAGCTCAGATAGAGTTGCCCTTCCTTGCTCAGACGCATCAGTGCTTCATCATCCATCTCTCGAATGGCAACATGCTGTAATTCGAATTGGTACTCTCCACCGACCGCAAGACTCGTCAATTCGAGCGGTCCGTTAAGGACCCGTTCAATTGAATCATTGGAAAGGATTCGTGTCGCGAAACGATTCATGTCCTCTGCATTGGCATCGGCGTTAATCCAGTATTTGCGACAGGTGGCGACCTGTGTGACAGGCACATTAAGATTTCCCAATGCCTTCGTCGCTGTGTTGCCGACGTTGTCTGTGACTCCCGGTTTGTAAAGAACATTTAAGAGATGCTCTCCGCTGGCTTCCGGGTCATTGATATGTGGAAGCTGGCGTAGTGTTTTTTGTTCGACCACTTCGTCGCTGAGCAGGTTGGCAGCTCGTTCTACAGTCGATTCATCGAGTTCTCCCTCAATCAAATAAGAGCGTGCTGACCTGACGGAACTGATCGAGTTCAAGTTCCGTAACTGGCACTCTCCCAAAGCAAACTGACCTTCACGGTCAACATTCCCAGCGAGCGGAGTAATCTCAATTTCCCAAAGCATGTTGTTTTCCGGCATCATTTTGCGAGTCGATTCTTCACCAATTCAGTGGTTGTCAGCGAATCGTAATTCATTCCCCTCTCGCTTCGTAGCGTTCAGCGAGTCACTCAAGGAAATTCTCATTTATTTCGAAAGTTTTACTTGCCAAAATAAATTACAGACACGGCAAGTAGAAATATGTCTTTCTTAAGAATATTCAACAAATCGGGTCGAGTTTTATGAATTCAATCAGTTTTTCGAAATAGGTTTAGGTTGAAACACTTCATTTCAGAGTGTGTTGGCTCCTCTTGCAACGCTTGCAGGCTGAATCACATCAAGCTCTTTCACAAAACAACTGTAAAATCGGACGGAGGTCTTTCAGATGCTGAAAAATTTGCTGCTTGTCCCACTTTCTGCCTTACTTGTGGCATGTTGCTGTCCGAGTAGTGCATCTGCGCAGACTCTCGAAGAACAGTTGGAGAACGCTCCCCCGATTCATAAGGTGGAAGAAGACTGGGAGTTGGTCGTCGCAGATCCCGACCCGTTGTTAAATATCCCTCAAATCGTGACTGTGTTTGGTCCGACGAATGCTTTCTTCGATACGCATACTGTCTTCGAACTCAATCACGGAACTCTTCCCAGCTTTGGAGAAGGGGGAATGCAGCTACAAGTCTGGCATGGCAACTATCTCGTTGGCTATCAACATCAACAAGCTCCGACGGAATTAAATACCGTCAATGAACTGGTGAAGTACACCACCGTTACCGAAATCCATGGTAACTATCTCGATATGTCAGTCGAAAATGGCACGTCGACGACGTTCGGGACCTTTGGGATCAATAACTCCCTCAAGGTGCGACTTTACACCTATAGAAATGATTTGAATCCTTACGAACCCAACAATTCAATCGCGCATTCACGTGTCACTTTTGGAGCGAACCGAGTCACTTATTTCAAGAGAACTGCGATCAGGTGTTACGACGTGAATGGAGCTTTATATGCACAAAATGAGTCCGACGCCTTTGTGCATCAGCTGAGTCAATAGTCAGCTCTTTACAAGACCTCATCAGTAACATCGTCCAGCGGTTCATTTGAGTTAAGGATTGGAAATGAAGAATTCGCAAATATCTCTGACACAGTTTACAGAAACATCCCGCAAAGGCTCAATCATGGTCTTGAGCATCGGTCTCATGATCATACTTTTCGCCTTTACTGCCTTCGCTGTCGATATCGGCTATATCACGCTGACACGAGCGCAACTACAAAGAAGTGCTGACGCAGCAGCTCTCGCAGCAAACTTGGAGCTTTATGACGGTTGGGGAGTAGGTGCCACCAAGACTCCTGCTGAAGTTGCTACAGCAGCAAGAGCTGCTGCCGTTGCTGTCGCTGCCGAAAACAATGCTGGCGGACTTGATAGTACATATCTTGATTCAAATCTGGACATCCGTTTTGGTCAACGCCAATGGGATGAAGTGAATGAAGAATGGAACACATCATGGAACACCAGTCCTTACAATGTTGTGGAAGTGATTACTCGTCGAGACAACTTTGGAAGCCAGAATGGAGACGTTCCTATCGATCTCTGGTTTGCCCCTGTGATTGGAAGAGAGAATGCGACTCTGTCGGTAAGGTCAACAGCGGCTCTTGTGCCAGCTGTCAAAGTCCGCAAAATTCCGAGTCAAAATGTTGACGTCCTCCCTTATGCTTTAGACGTCGGAACATGGGATGCAATGCTCAATGGGACTGGTCAAGATAACTACACATACAATGATCAGACGGGGCAAGTCACCAACGGACCAGACGGAATCTTGGAAGTCGACCTCTTCCCATACGGTAACCAAAACCTTCCACCAGGTAATCGTGGGACTGTCGACTTCGGTCATGCCGGAAATAGTACTGCGGACATCCGGAGACAAATCCTCTATGGACTCAACGATGACGATCTCTCCTACTTCGGCGGCGAACTTGACTTTGAGGCAGTCCCGATGCAAATCAATGGGGATACCGGGATTAGTGCAGGAGTGAAAGGGCAACTGGAACAGATCAAAGGTCAGCCACGGATGATCCCGCTGTTCACCACTGTTTCAGGAAATGGAAACAATGCGATGTACACAGTCGTGAAGTTTGTCCCGATTCGGATCGTGTATGTGAAACTAACGGGAAAGCCCTCGGGCAAGAAAGTCTACATTCAGCCGGCCCCGTTCTACGACGCGACAACCGTTGGTGGAGACACCGTCATTACTGAAGATTCAATTTTAACCGGCGCTTCCATTGTTCAATAAGCCCCGTCTACAGACTTAGTGACTGCGGATACAGTCATTCAACCTTAACATCCCCTGGAGCGACTCATGCGGCGTTCATTTCGTCCCGAACAGAATAAGAATCGAATTGGTACAGCCATTGTCGAGACAGCATTTATGTTGCCGATCATGTTGAGCGTCACATTTGGTGTCGTTGAATTTGGACGTGCACTGATGGTTTCAAACCTCATCACCAACGCTGCCCGTGAAGCAAACCGCATGAGCATTATCCGTGGAGTGACAACCGCCGAAGTGAAAGCGATGGCAGTCGATCAAGTCTTCCGAACCGTCGGTACGACAATTACAAATTCAGCTGTGACTGTCACAGTCACAGCTCATCCTGGGAATCCAGATCCCGGCAACGAAACTGCGAACGCCAGCACCCGTGATCTTGTCGAAGTGCAAGTAGATGTCGACTACGACGACGTCGGATATTTCTTCCGTTTCCTAGCTGGCGTGACACTCAAGGGAAATTCCGCCATGCGACATGAGTGAGAGTGCTTCAATCGAGCAGTTCAAAAATCGCGAGAACAGGTCGATGGTCGGAAGCCATCTCTTCCGCGATGACTTCAGAGTGGATCAACTTCAGGAATGAACCTCGGTAGAAGATGTAGTCGATTCGTGAACGGGGTTTGATTGAAGGAGCAGATGGAGTTTTTGCTTCGTCGATTGCGAGCTCCCATTGCTTACGCAGAATCTTGACTGGCTCCGAATCCGGTGTCGCATTCATGTCACCCGCGAGAATTGTGGGCAGATCATCCCTGGGAAAGAAGCGATTGATGGCAGTCGCTTCTTTCACTCGATCTTCTTCCACATTATGCTGAAAGTGCGTGCTGATCACTTTCAGGAGTTTCCCGTTCGGCAACACAACTTTGACAGCGATCGCTGCTCGGGGATAGGTCGTTTTCTCAGGTGTACTTTCAGAGTACGGCAAGGGTTGGATATGAACATCTTCAATTGGAAGGTTAGTTAACACCGCATTCCCGAAGAGTCCCCCTTCGTAGTGCTGCGTTGGTCCGAAGCGAACCTTCATGCCCGTCAGTTCCGCCAGCTTTTGAGCCTGATGAACTTGCCCGGAACGTCTGACTGCGACGTCAACTTCTTGAAGAGCAACAATGTCTGGTTGTTGATCGGAAATTACTTTTGCCAGCCGAGGGATGTCGTACTCGCCATCCATCCCCTGCCCATAATGGATGTTGTAGCACAGTACCTTCAGCTGAATTGGATCTTCCGCACAGGCTTCGTGGAAAGACCAAGGTCCAAGTAATACGCAAATCATCCCGGCAAGGATCTTCTGAATCATTAACTTCGACATTTCATTAGCCTGCTGCTTAGAGAAAGAATCATGTGTGAATTGATATTGTTCATGCAGAAAAACAGTATCACACAGCACTCTGTAACTGAAAGCAAGCACGACTCGGTGAGGTTCAGAATCCCGTCAATTCAGGGAAGGTGATTCGGGACTATTCCTTAACCTCAGTGCCTCAGCGGTGTCATTACTTTTACACAAGACTTTCATCAGCGAAGAGATATAGAGCTGGCTGAAGAGTCTGCATCAGCGAATAAGCCTTTCCGGTCTTCAAATGAAATCGGTTTAATGTGCGATCAGAAGACGGGAATATCGTGAACTGCTTTCAGTGCATGCTTGCTATTAACGTCCTAAAGGCTGTCTGTTATTGAAGATATTGCGATAGAGAGACCTCACAGACTCCAACCCAAACGCAAATGGGTAAATGATGATGAGTGCGTCTCCAGAAGTTGGGCTAAAGGCATAGATCATGTCTTCTTTGTGATCGAACTTTGCCAAATGCTCCCCATGTTGAATCAGAGCGCTAGAGACCTGTCCATCGGTCATTAGGTTGTTCAATGCTTCTTGAACCTGGGCTGTCTTCGGTCCATACAGTGATTTTGAACCGTTGAAATCTAGTTCCATTCGACGACGATCATTGAAAGACTGAGGATCGACGACATCATACAGATCGTAGTCGCCGTGCATCATCTTTGGGGAACCGCTCTGGAAGTTGACGACGCAGCCAAAATAGGGCGAGTATTCGTCTTCAATCACCCCAAAGTGAACTGGGAGTCCATCTTTATTGAACTGATCATCATCGAAATCAGTACGATGCTGACGATCGTCAGTCTTGTCTAAGAAGCTTTTCTCGAATTGGACCGGAATCCATTCAGGAGCCCATTTATGCCACGTTTCCATCGCTTCGCTGAGCCTTTCAGGTGAGAAAGCATCAGGAACGATCATGGGACACATGACCAATCCGCCATTGGGACCAGCATCTGATGTCTTTGCATCGCAGCTTTTTGGCTTCGGGATCACGTCGGGAAAAGCTGGACCAATAAATTTCAGAGAGCTTTTGTTCGTCGCCCTGACCAAAATCCAGACTTTTAGCGCTCTGGCAACATTAAAGAATGCTTGCTGATGAGATCCGCAAATGCCACCAATCGGAGTGCTACTCGCAGATCGTGATTGCCCTGTTCCTACCATGTCACCCTCATCTCTCTACAAGAAATCTGTATCAACTGCGCTCTGCCATCGACGTGAATCTTATGCAGTCTGATCATGAAATGCGTAAAACACAAACAGCGAGGCAGGAAACCATCGCCATTTCCAAAGAAATTCAATGCGTCTCCATATCTGTTATCTGAATTTTCGAGACATGGTTGCTAAAAATAGTTTGTATCGAATCTATTTAGAGGATATTTTTTAGCGGTAAAACATTGCTTGACCGGTATCCACAGGCGACCAAGCGACCTAAGGTGAGTGAAGTTCGACGATCCACGTGAACTGTGGCTTGCACAATAGGTCGAGATTCAAAATCAACTGTTCTTCGTCTGAATAATCACTTTGCTGAGTGAAGTTCCCAGAGATTTCTCGGTATCATGTAAATAGATCCGAACTTAAAGGAACAGAAATGCGAGTACCAGCGATTCGAGGGATTATTGACCGGCGGTTGCTGATTAACTATCGAGTTGATCCAGAGGTACTTGCGAAAGTTTGCCCCTCTCCGTTCCGACCTCAGTTAGTCAACGGGCATGGGGTTGCCGGGATCTGTTTGATTCGATTGAAAAAGATTCGACCAAGACTCTTTCCTGGCTGGATGGGGATCTCTTCAGAGAATGCGGCTCATCGGATCGCTGTTGAATGGGACACCCCTGAAGGAATTCAAACAGGCGTCTACATCCCTCGGCGAGATACATCTTCGTTGTTGAACAGCCTCGCAGGAGGTCGACTCTTTCCGGGTGTGCATCATCGGGCAAAGTTCGGAGTGAAAGAGGATGACAAGAATTTTGAACTGCGGATGCAAAGCCTTGATGATACAACAAAAGTCGAGGTCAAAGCACAAATCGCAGACGACTTACCAGAGAACTCAATCTTCTCCAGTTTGACAGACTGCTCAACATTTTTTGAAGAAGGGTCACTCGGTTATTCGCCGGCTCATGCAGAGTCGCAATATGATGGACTGCGGCTCAAGACGTTCAACTGGGAGGTCACACCGTTGACCGTCTCGCATGTCGAATCGTCTTACTTTAGCGACCTGGAACATTTTCCATCTGGTTCTTTGACGTTTGATAATGCGTTACTCATGCAGGGAATCGACCATGAGTGGAAATCTTGCGAGTCAATTTGATGGTTGCATTACTTCAAGTTCGAGTTGAAATTTGGTAACCGTTCGCAGCCTTGTCAGTATTGGCTGACCACGAAACACACAAACGACACGAAAAGAATACGGTAGCAGTCAGACCTGGAAAAACAACGAATCCTGTCCAGCTCATCCCGTGAATTCAGACAGGATTGACATGATGAACAGGATAAATATTGCAATGTCCTCCTCAATTTCAACAATCTTTTTACGCCTGAAACGAATTTAAGACTGACAAGACAATCGTATGAATTGTACATGTTTCTGTTTCCGAAATTGGAATGTGTTCATCTTATCCTGTAAATCATGTTCATCCTGTCTATTCATTTTTTGATTGAAAGCTTGATAGACAAGATTTTGCATCGAGCTATGTCTACCTAATACTCACTTACCTGAAGCGAGGCGGAATGGTTTTCTTTCGTGTGGTTCGTTTGTTTCGTGGTTCTCAGCCTGTCTCTGAATCCAAGTCCGTGAAATGTTACGATATTTGTTCAGCAGCAAAGTTGCAGTCATCGTTTCGACTTGATCTGGAAATTTCACATTATTCTATTCAACGCAGGACATTGTCTCATTCACTCGCTAACATTTCAGCATCTAATGGTCTCCGGGTTGAATGATTTGATGAGAGGTTGAAGAGTGATCTGTGTAACTGTGACCCCTACGTCTCGCACGCTTGCGAAGGTCGATATGCTCAACGCTGCCCGCAATGGTGACATTGTTGAGCTTTGCTTGGACAATTTTGCTAAAGAGCCGGACGTCAAAGATCTCATTACTTGCATCGACAAGCCTGTCATTGTTTCGTGTCGTCGTAAGCAGGACGGTGGGCAATGGCAAGGGACAGAAGAAGAGCGATTGATGCTACTGCGACAAGCAATCGTCGCAGGCCCGGCGTACATTGAACTCGACCTCGACATTGCTCCGAATGTTCCTCGCTTCGGTGAAACTAAACGAGTCATCAGTTTCACTCGTTTGGATCGACCCGAGACAGACATCGATTCCATCTTCGACGAAGCAGCCAACGCAAAAGCCGACCTAGTGAAATTCACTTGGCCGACTCCAACTCTAGGAGCAGCTTGGCCGTTACTCGCAGCGGTCAGTCAAAAGAGAATTCTACCAGTCGTTGGAATGGGTCTCGGTCGACCTGAATTGACCTTCTCTTTGCTTGGTCGAAAGTACGGATCACCTTGGATCTATGCCGCGCTCGAACAAGGCATGGAAGCACACGAAGGGCAAGCGACCGTCTTCGAACTGAACGAAACATTCTACTGCAAGGACATCAATCGGAAAACGACATTCGTTGCGATCTCTGGATTTGGAGAAGCTCAAATTATCACCACGAAAATCTTGAACGCAGCCTTCAAAGAATTAGACTTGAATGTTCGCTGCCTTCCGATTGAACTTGAGAACGTCGACGAACTGAAAAAGATGCTCGACATCTTAAAAATCCGAGCCATCATCGTTGGAAGCAAGCATGGAGAATCGCTGCTCGATTTGGCAGAACATATTGACAAGCACGACGCCGAAAGTCGCTATATCAATTTATTGCTCAAGCGAGATAAAGGCTGGTCTGGCTACAATACTTTATGGCGCAGCGGATTGAAGGCACTCGAGGAGAGCTCGGAAGGCAAACGTCCACTGGAGAAGTTGAGCATTCTGGTTGTTGGAAATGGGGGCATCGCAAATTCAATGGTGTATGCGATGACTCAACGCAAAGGCATGGTGAGCGTCTGTGGACCAGACGACAAAGAAGCGACACTGACAGCCGCTCAACATGGATGCCGATTTGTCCCGTATCACAATCTCTATGAAACTCTGGCAGATGTTCTCATCGTCGCTGACCCGAATATCGAGATCGGCAGCAAGAAAGGACAAATCAATCCTTCCGTGATTAAACCGAACATGACTGTCCTTGACCTCAGTGATTTGCCGCTCGAAACCGAACTGATGAACGAAGCTCGATCACGTGGAGCGAACACGCTCGACTCAGCGACGATCTATTCAAATCAAGTCAGTTCTCAATTCAAAGCGATCACCGGTAAAGATCTCCCCGAAACAGCATTCGCAAAAGGTCTGATGGAAAATTAACACGTTTAGCAGCACACTTAATGTGTGCTATTGATCTCGTCTCAAAAACTCATCGATCAAAGACTCTTCAAAACTTTCAAGACACTCTGCGGACTTGAGCGATCTCCGTGAGAGCGGCTGACTTTTGCTGAGACGATCTTTCCATCTTTGTTGATGACAAATGTCGAAGGATAAGCCGTTTCTCGCGGTGCATCCCAACGTAGATCGTACTGATTGGTGAATACGTAATTCGGATCAGTCACAACCGTGAAGTTTTTAGGCAATTGATGTTTCTGAAAAAACTCTTTCGCTTTGGTCTCCAGTCCGGCATCTAAGCCAGGGTAAACGAGAATCACTTCAGCTCCAGTGGCTGCGATCCCTTTTTGTGCTTGAATTAACGCCCCCACTTGTCGTGAACAAAGAGGACACTGATATCCGGGATAGCCTCTCAAGACAACGAGAACGACAGGAGAGTCTTTCAAAGTCGCTTGCAATGATACTTCACGATCTGTTTTCAATTCCTTCAGTTTGAACTCAGATGCTGTCGCCCCAACCTTTGGTGGAACTTGCGACTCTTCAGCAAAACTCTGGGAGGCGACAAGCAGAATTGGAAAACTGCAAACCAACAGCAGAGACATTTTGAGGCTGAATTTCATGGGAAAGCTTTCTTAGATTACGCGGGTGACAATGTATGGCATACGAGGCGGGAACAATATCGATGGTGTAGGGCGGTCATCGTAGGGAATCAAAATAAATCAGAATGTTGGGCAAATCACAATTCCTATACATTCTCCAGTTCAACCGACCTGCTTAACTGGACTGGAAATGGATTTGCTTAGAGAATTGTTGATTTTGCGCTGACATCTCATCTGAAATAAGCGTAATAATACAATTATCGATCAAAGCTGCGGTTGGGGGATTGCAATTTGCAAAGCTGTTTCCGCCGCGAAAATATTCATGCGGACTTGACATTGAGTTTCATCTCGAAGCATGATGTATGAAGAAATTTACTTGAAATAGAGTTTAAGGAAAACAAAATATCTTAAACTCTTTGATTTTATGCTGTCGTCATTGAATTTAAGTCACTCATTACGAGAGTTGAACTGACATCTGGAATCATTCTTTTTTCTTGGTTTTTTACTAGGGGTCTGTCATGAGACGACGTCAAAAAGGTTTCACACTCATTGAGTTGTTGGTGGTGATTGCCATTATCGCAATTCTAATTGCTTTGTTGTTGCCGGCTGTTCAGCGGGCGCGTGCGGCTGCTCAGAAAACGCAGTGTCTTAACAATCTAAAGCAACTCGGCCTAGCACTTCACAATTATCACGATGCTCATCTTGTGTTCCCTCCAGGGCAAATTGCGTCCTATTTTGCTACCGACGGTGTTGGACGGTATGCCTTGCCAGGCGAAGCACGAGATTTCAACGCTGGTGGGAACACTCCAACGCGAATCGGTGCACATGGCACAAGCTGGATGCTACACATCCTGCCGATGATTGAAAAAGGGACGACCTACAACGCATGGTCCTTCAACGCCAATGTCCGCCAGAACGGCGAAGATCCGCCACTCTTTTTGGACCCTGATGCGCGTCCAATTTACCCAGCAAAGACAAATATCAGAGAGTTCTATTGTCCTTCTCGTCGTGATTCGATGCTGGCGGGTTCAGGAAAATACACAAACACAATTCGAGTCGATCAGAGCTGGGTGTCTGGCGGAAGCGATTACGCCGGTTGCACCGGATCGGGGATTTCGTTCAAAGATGATAGTAATGGTGATCAACAAACGTACTTCCTCACTCCAGCGCAGCTAGCTGCAACCGTGATCGTCGGTCCGATCAATTCGAACTCACCATTTACTCAAGATCAGACAAATACAGGAGTTTTTGGAGTCAACAGCAACACAAATATTGCAGCGATCTCCGACGGGACTTCGAATGTGATTATCGTTGCAGAACGACAAATCTTTCAGAATCCCAGAGCAAATCGTCCCGAAGAACGTAGTAGCGACGGGTGGGCGTTTGGTGGTCCTGCGACATTGATGTCGACACAATTCGCACCTGGCGAGTCTGGAATTATCAACTTCACAAACCCGAATGCTGCCACAAGACACTTCAGCGAAGCAGGAAGTGCCCATACCGGTTATGTGAACGTACTACTGGCAGATGGGAGTGCGAGGAACTTTAGCGTGAATGTTGACCTGCGAACCTGGAACAACCTTGGTAACATGTCACAGGGATCCCCTATTGATTCGCAATAACAATTCCCGATAACTGAATCTGTTGAGCATTGATGAAGACTCAACATTCAAAGCTTTATCAAAAAGAGAGGGGTGGTCGTTAACGACCACCCTTTTTTGTGTATATTTGTCTAAGCTACTGTGAAAACAATGATCATTCAGAGTCTATTGACTCTCATAAAAAAATAATCAAACATCAGATGAAGTTGTTTGATGAAAGGGTTGGCGGAATATGACGATTCGCTATCAATGTCCAGAGTGTGATTCCGTCCTGAAAATCAAAGACGAACTCGCCGGTACGGATGGCAAATGTCCGAAATGTAAGTCCAAATTCGTCGTGCCTGAACCTGCAGCGGATACGGACTCTCAAGAGAAGCCTGCGAAATCAAAATCCGAGAAAGCGAAGGCGAAAAAAGACCCCGCTAAGAAAGGGTCTAAAGCTTCATCTTCTCCAAAAAAAACTGACGATGACGACTTCGATCCTGCTGACTTCTTAATGGAAGAGGGACCCGGTCCGAAAGCATCGGCAGGCTTATCAACTCCCACGGAAGAGAAGGAGAAAGGACCAGCGGTTGATAGCCAGGGACGCCGCTTGTACACAGGTGGTGGTGGTTCGAAAGCACGTGCAGCATCGATGTCTCCAGCAGCAGCGGCCGCTGCTGCTGCCGCAGACGGGCAAAACACTTCCTCTGCAAACGCACGTGATTTGCTCTCCAAATCGGCAGATGAAAGCCGCGTGAAAGCTTCTTCAATGCCGGTGAAAGAGAAGGCACCGATCTTCGATTTCACAGGTGCTGGCAGAGAACTCCTTCGTTACGCCCCACAAGCTGCGGGAGCTGTCTTCGGTATCATTTTCCTCTACTGGGGCATGAATAAAATGATGGGGGACAGTCTAGAACTTCCCAATCTCGGACCTGTTTCCGGAACGGTCACCGTCAACGGTGACCCACTCGTCGGTGTGACTGTTAACTTCTCTCCTCTGGATGATGTTCGAGATAAAGGGGAGGAAGGACCTAATCGAATCCGCACCTCCACGGGAGTCACTGATGAAAACGGGTACTACACCTTGTACTACCTTCACCCCATCAAAGGCGCAGCGGTTGGCAAAGGTCGTTTATGGATAGAAATTCGATCCGCTGCTGATCTCAAACGGGTTCCTCCCGAATGGTCTTCACCCGGTCCAAACATCCGCGAAGTCAAAAAAACTGGCAACAACAGCGATGGCGAATTCAACATCACCATTAAGAAAAGTCCCTAAAACTTTCGCTCAGCAGGAATTCCGAGATCAACAATCACTGGCAAATGGTCACTCCCAATTCGGGGACCAATTCGCCGATTGTTCACCTTTATCTGATCGCTAACAAGCACATGGTCTATCGGAATGCGAAGTAGTCGATTGCCTGCTGGCCAACTTGGTTGAATCCCGAATCCCTGGCGGCTGTCTTTCAATTTCGACTGCTTCAGCAAGTTGTCCCAGTGAGGCGACCATGGGGTTACATTCAGGTCTCCACATAGAACAACATGCCCAGACTGGTTCGCTGCGAAGTTCGCGACTTCGCTTAATTGCTGGTTTCTAAAATCAGCGGCTCGACCTTTGGGCGGCAACGGATGAGTTCCGATCAAGGAAACTGTTGCACCATCTTTCAAAACGATCTTTCCAAACACAGATGGAAGTCTACGGTCTCCGAGTTCTAGGATCTCAGATTCCTCAAAAGAATACTTGCTAAAAAGAACAATTCCAAAATTGTCCGGTCGAGCGAAATTCTGCTGATAAGGATATTCGTCCGTCAATTCACGCAACGCTCTCATCCAGGCATCGTTGACTTCCAGCGCAAGGACAAGATCTGGGGACTCTTCGCGGATAAGATGAAGAAGTTTTTCATGCTGCCGATTCGAACTCCAGACATTCGTCACCATCAAACGAAGCGAATGTCCAGATGTTGTTGATTGAACAGCAGGGAAGTAAACAGGCAGAATCAGAAAGAGGTTGTAACTCAGCCCGACCAGAAGAATGCCTCCTTTCACCCAATGTTTTTTCACAAGAAGGAGACAGGCAATCGGAAGAAGACCAAGTGCATACTGCACATGAAAACTGGTCAACAAGTCGAACGTCCAATGCAGCCGAGCAGCGAGCGAGATCATTGTCGGTAACAGAAGAAATATAACTGAAATAGACCATAGCGTTTGAATGTATCGAGAAGACTTCTGTGGGTTAGGCTGCTTGACAGGAAACGCCATTCAACGAGCTCTTTCTGACAACTGAATTTGAATAGCCTCCTCCTCTACTGAACTTCTAACGCAAAGAAGCTAGGTCGAGAAGAGGCAAACAGCGAGTCTGATTTCGACACAATCTATTTTCTATTAGCCACAGTGGACACAGAGGGAAAAGAAATCAGTGTAATATTTTTTCTCTGTGTCCTCTGTGATCTCTGTGGCAAATATTTAATAATCTTTCATAACGAATCTCTCACAGAACGAACAATTTCCTCTGCCTCCTGACAACTCGAACTCAGGGCAGTCATGTGTCCCATTTTGCGTCCGGGTTTCGCTTCATCTTTACCATAGAGATGTAAGCGAATTTCCGGGGTGGAAAGAGCTTGCGACCAATCAGGTGTTCCATCAGCTGACCAGACATCGCCTAGTAGGTTTGCCATGGCTGCCGGTTGTCGAAGCTTGGTCGAACCCAATGGCAAATTGCAGATTGCGCGGACTTGTTGAGCGAACTGACAACAATAATGGGCGTCGATTGTGAGGTGTCCTGAGTTGTGAGGACGAGGTGCAATTTCGTTGACGACGAGTTCATCGCTGCCCGTTTGGAACAGTTCAACACACAGCACACCGACGGCGTTCAGCGACTCCATAATCGTGCGGATAATCTCTTTCGCTCGTTTGATGATATTCATGCTGAAGAGTTCTGGACCTGCGAGCGAAACATCGAGGATATGATTCGCATGGACATTCAAGATCGGATCGAAACAATCAAAATTTCCATTGGCATCTCGAATTCCGATGATGGATAGCTCACGAGCGAAATCAACGAAACCTTCCAGGATTGTTTCCTGTCCCTCATAGGATTCCCAAACGGTTGCGAGATCGTCTTCGCTGTTGACAGTCTGTTGCCCCTTGCCGTCGTAGCCCCAACTTGCTGTTTTCAGAATTCCTTTCCCACCGAACTCAGTCAGTTTCTCTTTGAGTTGTTTTAGATCGTTGATCGCTGCAAAGGGAGCAGTCGGCAGTCCGAAGCTTGCCATTGCTCGCTTCTCTTTCAAACGATTCTGAGCAGCTTCGAGGACTTGTGGACCGGGTCGAACAGGAACCTGTTTTTCCAATCGTTCAAGTGCTGCGGTCGAGACGTTTTCAAATTCAAGCGTGACGACATCCACACTTTTCGCAAACTGATCGAGTGCGTCAAAGTCGTCATAGGCTGCCGACCATTCTCGGTCAGCGACCGCCCCAGTTGGTGTCTTTTCATCAGGCGAGAAAACATGCACATTGTAGCCCAATCTGCGCGCTTCAATCGCGAACATACGCCCCAGTTGACCGCTGCCTAAAACACCAAGTGTCGCACCTGGGAGAATCTGCTTTAACATAGGTCCGAATTCTCCAGAACTTTCGCTGTCTGACTCTTCATATATTCATGCAACTTTGTGCGTAGCTCAGGTCGACTGTTCGCTAAGATTCGAATCGCCAGCAACGCTGCATTTTTGCTCCCTGCGTCACCAATCGCCAATGTCCCTACGGGAACGCCACCCGGCATTTGGACAATGGAAAGTAGAGAGTCCAGTCCATTCAAAGCACGACTTTTGACAGGCACTCCTAATACAGGCACAACAGTTTGTGAAGCAACCATCCCCGGCAGATGTGCGGCTCCACCTGCCCCAGCGATAATGACTTCCAAGCCACGCTCTTCTGCGGTCTTGGCGTACTCATTCATCCAGTCTGGAGTTCGATGAGCAGAAACGACTTTGCATTCGTGTTCGACGCCAAAGTCCTTGAGAATATCCGACGCGGGCTGCATCGTCTCCCAATCCGAGGTACTCCCCATGATGACGCCGACAATTGGTTTTACATCTGACATGCTGACTTCTCGAATTATTGTATTACAACGAAATACCGTAGGCTGGGTCATGACCCAGCAATTTGACAATCAACTTACGAATTCTGGAACGAGTCCCAGCCTACCCGCTTGATACGCGACACGCGATTACATCTTCTCGCAGACTTCAATTCCAAGCAAATCAAGTCCTTGTTTGATGACTCGACCAGCTAGATCGATCAATTTTAAACGACTTTGTTTAGTCGTTTCATCTTCGGCTTTCAAAACGGGACATTCGCCATAAAACGTGGTGAGTACGCCTGCAAGTTCAAATAGATATTGCGTCAGTAGATTTGGTCGGTATTCAGAGGCAACGGTGTCGAGTGCTTCTCCAAACCGGCAAATCTTGAGAGCTAAAGCACGTTCTGCAGACTCGTCTAAATGAATTCGAAAACTTGAAGCTCTTAGCTGTTCAACATCGATATTGCCCCTGCGGAAGATCCCCTGAATTCGAGCATACGCATATTGCATATACGTCGCTGTATCTCCCGTCTTCGCGAGCATTTTATCCCAGTCGAATACATAGTCACTTTCACGATTATGATGCAGGTCGGCATACTTAATCCCACCGATTCCGACAATCTGCGAGATTTCGTCGCGGGTCGCTTCATCGAGTTCTGGAGCCGAGTTTTCAGTGGAATCTGTTTTGGCATCATCGTTACTGGCGACGATCTCACGTGCTTTGCGAACGGCTTCATCAAGCAAGCTTTCGAGACCAACATTGTCACCCGACCGAGTTTTGAAAGGACGACGGTCTTCGCCCATGACGGTTCCAAAACTAACGTGTTGCAAGTCGATTTCGGTGTTCAACCAGAGCTTGATTGTTTCCATCAACAGTTTGAAATGTTCCCCCTGCCGTGCATCGACGACATACAAAACTTTGTCCGCTCCGAACTCTTTGAGGCGATATTGAACCGTCGCTAAATCGGTGGTGGCATAGGTGTAAGCTCCATCGGCTTTCTGAACGATGAATGGTGCGGCATTGCCTTCGATGAAGACACACTTCGCTCCGTCGCTTTCTGTTGCCAGTCCCTTCGCTTCGAGGTCAGCCACAACTTCTGCCAGCATTGGGTTGTAGTAACTTTCTCCGAACGTGTGGTCGAAGTGAACGTCTAAACGGTCGTAGATTCCTTGCAGTGCCTCCACACATTGAGGCAAAAATTGATCCCAAAGTTTTTGATTCTCTGCATCTCCCGCATGTAACTTGGCAGTCTCTTCACGCGCGAGGCGAGCAATCTCTGGATGGGCGATCGCTAACTCTTTCAATTCAGGATCATCAGCGACTGCTGCCTTCTTTTCTTGCAAACTCTTGATTGAATCTTTAGCTGATTCAATTTCCGATCGTTTCTTCTTGAAAACCTTCTTCTGTTTCTTATCCTTCGGATCTGCATCCGCTTCCATCTGCGACAATTCTTCGGCGAGAGTTTCCAAGCTCTTTTCGACTTGGGGGATCTTCTCCACGGCGGAGTGATAATCGCTGAGGGTATTCACTAAACGATAGAGTCTCGCTAGTTCGCCTACCGGATCGGATTCATAAGCAGCGTTGTCTACAAAATTCTTGTAGCCATAAATGATCATCCCGAACTGAGTCCCCCAGTCACCGATATGATTGTCACTGATGACTTTGTGACCGAGAAATCGCATAGTTCGTTGCAGCGAATCACCAATAACCGAACTTCGTAGATGTCCAACGTGCATCGGCTTCGCGACGTTTGGTGAAGAAAAATCAATCACATACGTCAATGGTTGTTCGACTCCCGAGACACCAACCCGATCATCTGTATATGCTTGATTGATGTTCCCTTCGACAACGTCATCCTTTAAGCGAAGATTGATAAACCCAGGACCAGCGATTTCGGGCGGTTCACACAAATCAGTGACGTTCAGCTTTTCAACCAGACTGGTCGCCAGATCACGAGGATTAACGCCATTTCTTTTTGCGAGCGGCATCGCACAATTCGCCTGGAAATCTCCGAAGCGAGCATCCTGAGCCGGTTTGACCATCTCAGCAAATGGTGCAGGGTCATCAACGTAGTCGCTGAGGACATGTGCGAAACGATTTTTGAGTTCTTGAAGTACGTTCATTGTAGATATGTATTATCGTCGTAGGGTCCGCTCGGCGAACCATTTACTGAATTCGGGCAGGAATACACTGCTTGATGCAGTAGATTAACAACTGGTCGACAACTCTTGGACAGACCAGCCGAAAAAACTGCTGATTTTCAGCTGTCTGATGCTAGAATCAGTTGTATTAAGACCAATCAAATAGACTAAATCAGTGAGACCCCATGAGTTTTTGTAAGTTCGTTGTTCATTCAACGCTGTTGCTATGCCTCTGTTCAAAAGTCATTGCAGAGACTCCTCAAGCAGAAGCCTCTAGGCTGGTCCTTCGCAATCGAGTTCAACTCACCCTGGCGGGAGCCGAATTGGTGCTTGCACATGCCAAGGATAAAGCGGTCGAAATGAGAGTGAAGGTCAACATTTCTGTCGTTGATGACGGCGGACACCTCTTGGCGTTTGCTCGCATGGACGGTGCCAGACCCGGTAGCATTTACACATCCATGACCAAAGCGACCACGGCTGCGACCAAACGCGGAGAAACGGGACCTCTTCCGAACGAGACCGCGATCAACACCCACCTAAGCCTTGCTGTCGAGAATGCAGCGACTGCCAGCGGGGGGAAATTCACGACACTGAAAGGGGGAGTTCCAATCATTGTTGATGGACAAATCATCGGTGCCATTGGCGTCTGCGGAGCCACAGGCGAACAAGATGCAGAAGTCGCCAAGGCTGGCGCCGCTGCACTGATCAAGAAAGAAGTCAGCCGTTTGATTCAATTAAAAGATCTGATCGGGACATGGCTGGTTGAAGATATTGATCGTCGTGGAGTGATCGACTTCGCCCAAACGAGATTAGAGTTTCAGGGAGATGGCAACATCGCTGGTCACACAGGAGTCAGTCCATACTCCTCATTCGGAAAGTTTGAGGAAGGCGAATTCCAGGTGAGTCAGATTCTACCACCCAGTATGAGAGCGGCAGCCCCAGCACTCATGGATCAGGAAACTCGATTGCTAAAGGCTCTCCCCAAAGTGAAGCATCTCGAAATTGACAACCGTGGTTTGCTGTTCTTTATTGATGCACAGGGTGAAAAGATCATACGAGCCTCTTTGCTGAATGCACCTCAAAAATAGAGATCGAATCCAACTAGATTTCTTATTCCAGCGGTTCAAGTCCAATACGTGGACAGATCTTGAGGAGTGAACAGTCTTGGCATTGGGGACGACGGGCGATACAGGTTTTGCGTCCGTGATGGATCATGCGGTGTGAATAGTTGATCCATTCTTTTTTAGGGAGAATCGCTATCAGGTCTCGTTCAATAATCTCTGGGTTTTGACTTTCTGTCAGGCCAAGTAAGTTTGAAATTCTTCGTACATGCGTATCGACCACGACTCCACTGGGGATTCCGAATGCCGTTCCCAACAATACGTTGGCAGTCTTGCGTCCAACACCCGGCAGAGTAATCAACTCTTCTAGCGTTTGAGGAAGTTCGCAGTCGTACACGTCCACCAGTCTCTTCGCCATGCCTCGCAGGTTGGTCGCTTTCGCTCGAAAGAATCCCAGCGATTTGACGATCTTCTCGACTTGCTTTTGCGTTCCCTTTGCTAAAGCTTGCGGATCGGGAAACTTCTCGAAAAGCGTGGGAGTAACGGAATTGACTCGTTCATCGGTGCATTGAGCGGAAAGAATCGTGGCAGCGAGCAGTTGAAAAGGTGTTTCGTGGATCAACGCACATTCAGCGACAGGAAATTCCTTCCGAAGTCGCGAGACGACCTTGCGGGCATGTTTCTTTCTGGCATCAATTGTATCTGGCATTGGTAACGAACTGTTTCGAGTATTTGACATGAATTTACAGTGTTTCGAAGCTTTTCAATAAATGCAAATCTCTTCCCGAAAAGTATTAGACTCTTCTCAAAGAATCGAACTATTATCGCCTGCAGATGGTATATCGAGAAACGGTTGAGTCACCACAGTCCACTGTGGCTTGCCCCTCACCCTAGCCCTCTCCCCAAGGGGGAGAGGGGACTTCTCCAGTAGACTTTCAGGTCATTGAATTCTATTCCAAAGGTGCAAGACGAAATGTCTGTTTCAGAGAACGATCCCAGACTCGCTGAGGCGATCGATCTCTTTAATGCACATGAGTATTTTGCCTGCCATGACGTCCTCGAAGAAATCTGGTCGGAGACTCTTTCCGACGAGAGAGAATTCCTTCAAGGACTGATTCACGCTGCCGTTTCTCTCTTCCATTTTACAGAAGGGAACTTCGGTGGTGCTCGCAAAATGCACGACTCCGCAGTTCGATACCTCTCGCCTTTTCAACCGAGTTGTTTAGGAATCGAACTCAATGAATTTTTGCAGCAGTTTGATGTCTGCTTTCAACCATTACTCGGAAAACATCAATCCTATCCGACTGACATTTCTGTCGATGAGTCGCTGATCCCAAAACTATCAAAGAATCAATAATACGATGAAAACAATGCTTGCCGAGTCAGCAATCGATATCTGTCAGCTGAGTCTTCCGGGAGTCGTCATTTTCCCTGGCATGTCGCTCCCACTCACAGTCACAGCAGAGAAGCACCTTAGAGTTTTTGAAAACGCCTGGCTGAGCGGTCATCGAGTCCTGCTCACTTCGTCATCTGGAGAACCTAATCAGAAGGAGATTGGTTGTCTGGTCGAGATTCAAGTAATTCACTTTGGTGACGATCACATCGCGACTGCTGTGTTGCGTGGAGTCAATCGCCAGCGGTTCTCTTCAGTTCAGGAAGCCATCAATATCGGTGAAGAGCTTCAGGATATTTACGAGAGTTCGAAACAGTCAGAACGACTTTCTAAACGCGAGCAATTGTTAGCTGCATTTCACGCGAAGTTTCCCGTATTCGCTGAGAATCAATTGCTGCTACCCGCTTTAGAGAACGAGTTGCCTTTCGGAACCCTTTGCGATGTTCTCGCTGCGAGTTGTCGCTTGAACGCCGAAGACTATGGAAGGTTACTTGCAGCAATCGACGTCGATCAGCGATGCGAACTACTTATGGAAATACTACTAAGAAACGCGAGTCCAGAACCTGAGTCTCAATTTCCACCATTGTTTAGTCTGAACTAACACTCATTCAAGACTTATTCTTTGACACAAAGAATTTCGTCAGCGGCTGTTTCAATCTCGAGTGGTGTGATCGTTCGCAATTGATCGACATATCCGACCAGTAAAGAGAGGTCGCAGATTTGATTGATACGTCTTGGGATTCCTTGTGAGAGTTCCCAGATTGATTGACTCGCTCGAGCGTCGAAGAGTTGAGTCGCTCCGGCAGTTTCCATGCGATGGCTGATGTAATTTTCAACTTGCGATTCGGAGAGTGGCTGTAATGCCATGCGAACCGAAACTCGTTGATCAAGCGATTTCAAGCGTTTGACTTTCGCCAGTAGATCGACACGACCGGCGAGGATCACTGAGAAGCGACCCGCTCCATCTTCATGTAGATTCAAAAATAGGCGGATGAGGTTGAGTTGTTCGACATCAAGTAGATGCGCATCATCGATAATAAATACCGGATGTTGTTTTTGTGCCGCCAACTCTTTCAGTTTTGCTTCTAATGCGAGCAGCACTTCATCACTGCTATCGCTGCCCTTGATATTCGCTCCCAGTCGATTTGCCAGATAGGCTAATGTCTCTCTCGCATTCAAAGCTGGAACGACGAGACGCACGAACGGTTCATAGTTTTCGCTTTGGCATTCTCGCTGGAGGACATGCATCAGGAAACTTTTCCCGAGTCCGTGATCGCCGACGAGGAGTCCGATCCCTTTGTTTTGTTCGATCAGGTAGCGCAGCTTGAGGAGGCTCGCCTGATGAGTCGGGCTGGGGTAATAGAAACCGGGAGCAGCACCGTCATCAAACGGTCGTTGACTCAGATTCCAGTACGCCTCATACATTTCTAATCTCACACATTGGTCGACCCAGCGGTCGAGACTTCAGCGTCATTCTTTAATTTTCTTAATTGAACCAGAGAACCAGACGAGTTGCTTTTTCTTAGGTTGACTGTGTTCTTCTATCACTGAAGTTTGGACAATCTTTGGCTTTGTAATTGCTTTTCCTGGAGCGAATAACGTCGCTCGGCTCAATTCTGCTTCTGGATAAGTCACTCGCTGAACCTGCGAGGTTGACTCTTCTGGTTCGCGTCTATTGTGAAACTGACGAATCGACACATCTGATTCAGCCGTTTGCCAATTTTCTGCCTTCGTCGCATCCAAAACTTCTGCTTGATTTTGATCAGCGTGCAATCTTCGCAGTTCACTCAATTCGACGAGTTTTTCTCGGCTGCGAGCAATATGTGGTTCAGTTTCATCAGATTTTTGATTCTTGTGAACGACCTGCACAGTGTTGTCATCACTGAGGAAACATGCCACCCCAGCGACGATCATGATCGCTGCGAACCAGAACCAGATATGTTGTTTATTCCATGGAGTCATCCCCTGCCCCCTTCAACCCGCGCACGTTATTATGCAAACTCACGTATCATTAGGATCGGCCTGTTTAGTTCGGGACTTGACAATAATACCGATTACACAGGCTGATCAGTTCCATCGCTTGAAGATCAGGGGTCAATAACGCGATACTGGGCTTTGATCAATTTTAAATCCCTACTGGAGAAGTGCTTAAATGCTCACAGCGAAAAGTATTCATTCATCATTCGTCGCACTATTAGGACTGATGATCCTCACGGGCTCTTGTTCGGCGGAAGATGCCGATCCGTATGGCGGATTCAAGATGGGGATTCAAAGTTATTCCCTACGAGGATTCGATGTTGATCAGGCTCTTGAACATTCTAAGAAGCTTGGTCTGAAGTACTGGGAGGCGTACCCCAAGCATATTCCGATGTCGAGCCTGCCTGCCAAAGTCACTGAGCAGAAAGCAATCCTTAAAGAAGCTGGTATCACGCTCGCTGCTTATGGAGTCGTTGGCTTTGATGACAATGAAACCAAAGCTCGGCAAGCCTTTGATTTCGCCAAAGCGATGGGATTGAAATCTATCAGTGCCAATCCAAAGAAGGATAAAGCGACCTTTGATCTACTAGAAAAGTTGGTCGAGGAATATCAGATTCCGATTGCGATTCACAATCATGGTCCGGGTGCACTCTACGACAAAGTAGATGATGTTCTAGAAATGGTTGAAGGACGTAGTCCGCTCCTCGGAGCCTGTGTCGACACCGGTCACTATCTCCGCAGTGACGAAGATCCTGTCGAAGTGATTCAAAAACTTGGCAAACGTGTCTTTGGTGTCCACTTCAAGGATGTGCGGACGATTCATTCAGCAGAAGAAAAAGCTCGGCTGATGAAAGAGTTACCGAAGAATCGAGCGAATCATCTTGAAAAAGAAGGCAAGATCTTCACGATCCTTGGAGAGGGAGAACTCAACATCGTAGGGACTTTGCGTGCATTGCGAGAAATCGGTTACACCAATCCAATTTCACTCGAGTACGAAGAGAACCCTGAGAATCCACTTTCTGATATTGAACTATGCCTAGCAGCGGTCCGCAGTGGAGTTGCTTATCTCGATAGTGATGAGAAAGACTTTGTGTCTCTCTGGGATGGAAAATCGATGAACGGCTGGAAGATCAACGAATCTCCAGAAACGTGGCAGATTAAAGATGGTGCACTTGTCTGCAACGGTCCAAGAAGTCACCTGTTCTATGCTGATGAACTTGCACCGTTCAAGAACTTCGAACTCAAAGTGGATGTGATGGCTGAAGCGAACAGCAACGGCGGCATCTACTTCCATACGGCATTTCAAGATGAAGGCTGGCCAAGCCAGGGATTCGAAACACAGGTCAACAACACCTATGTCAAAGACCCTCGCAAAACCGGAAGCCTATACGCAGTCGACGATGTGAATCAGCAACTGATTCCTGATAACACATGGTGGACTCAGCATATCATTGTGAAAGGCAACCGAGTCATCATCAAAATCGATGGCAAAGTTGCTACAGATTACACTGAGCCAGCAGGGCAGTCCGATAGTCTTGAAAAAAGGATCGGCAATGGAACTTTCGCGCTTCAGGGACACGACCCGCACAGTACCGTTCACTTTAAGAATATTCGTGTGAAACGTTTGCCCGAGTAATGGCAAAGTTTGCAAAGTCTGGGGGAAGTGAAATTGATGACACTACGGAGGCACTGAGACACGGAGGAAAACGGATTGCTGTACTTGGTGCGGTCACGTAGGTCCAAAGAGAATACGTTAATGGCAAGACATCGACGACGTATTGCAATCGCACTTGCGGTCGTCGCGCTACCGTTGATATTTGTCCTGTGGTCGTACCATACCCTCCGTTCTTATCAGGAATTTATTCATCACCAGTACGCTCCCGAAATAAGGCAGTTAGAAATTGCCATGCAGCAGTGGCCCGAAGATCGACTTGAAGACGAAGCAGCATACCAGTTGGCTGAAGCATTGAAGGAAGAGCTGAAAAAAACCTTCCGTTCAGGTGACTTCTATTCTGCCAGTTGGTCGTTTGATTCTCATCACGGTGCGCAAAGTACCGGTCTACCGAGCAGCGGTTTTACAACTTACCCTTGGGTTTCAACAACTGACAACTTTCGACAAACGCTCTACTTCGGCAGGTCGTTTGAAGGTGTTCCTTTGCTGGTGTATCAAAGGTGGCTCTCCGGAAATTCCAGATTTAATCACATTCAAATCGTCCTTTACCGTAGCAAAGTCGACCAGAGTATGAATTCCAATCAGACTAACTAACAAATTGTGTGAATTAGGGCTGAGAGCCTATAGAATCCGTTTCAACATCTAACGTCATCGCCAAGGTCACACTGGTCGATAGAAGTACACGTGACTCCTCTTCTTGGAGCATCAGAGAGTTTGCTTGCCTCAAACAGAATGCCGCAGCATCTTCAAACCGAAGTTGTTGCGGTTTCTTTTTGTATTGGCTTTGGTGTGCTCTTTGTCTCGGTGAAGTTACGTTCCAACACATACAATGCACTGTGTGCTCGCAGGTTTGCGAACGCTGCTTTTTTCACCGCTCGGTCACCGATAATCGGGAGCTCACGAAGAATGTGGAAGTTGCCCTGTTCTGCCAGTTCGCGGAAGTCGACCATCGAGAGAAAGTGGACGTTCGGAGATTCGTACCACTCATACGGAAGATGATCGGTCACGGGCGCACGACCCCGCAAAGCGACTTGTAGGCGAATTTTCCAATGGGCGAAATTCGGCACGACGACTAATGCTCTGCGCGCAACGCGAAAAATTTCATTCAACAGATCGAGTGGTCGATCTATCTGCTGCAAGGTCTGTGAAAGAATGGCGAAATCGAAGCTTTGAGAAGGGAGTTCCATCAAACCGGCATTCAAATCGGCTTGTAACATCGGAACCCCTTTTTCGATTCCTCTCACAAAGAGTTCTTCGTCACGTTCAACGCCGAAGACATCGCAATCGTGCTGATCTCGAATTCTGGCAATCAGCGAAGCATCACCACAGCCGAGATCGATCACTCGACTGCCGCGCGTGATCTTGTCGATGATCAACTCATTCGTGACCGCTGCCCGCGGATCAGGGAGGTGAATTCGTTTAGCACACATGTATTAGTGATCCATTTCAGGATTGCTGTAGAGTTCTTCTCAGGTTTATCGAGGATTGGTGCCTGTCTCCGGATTGAGTTGAGAGATCAGGGTTAAGAGTTTAGAGCCGTAAAGATGAAGGGCTTCTCAACGCTAAACCCTCAACTCTCAACGAGATGGATTGATAACGCACCTTGCGGAATTCGGATTCTCTGAAACCTCATCGAAATTCGTGACATTAGTTACTCTTTCTACCATCTGTGTAAGTCCGGGCTAGAAACGGACTGACGAGTGCTTCGAGCTTGGGGAGTTCTTGTTCGATCAGGAAAGCATCATGTCCGAAAGGACTGAGTAACTCTCGGAAGGTGACATGCTTCCTGACTTCTATTAGTGAGCGGACAATTTCCTTACTTTGAGCGGTTGGGTACAACCAATCAGTCGAATAGGAGACAACCAGGAAGCGGCTATTTGCTCTCGAAAGCGCATCAGCAATGGAACCGTATGCTTCGCTGAGATCGAAATAGTCCATTGCTCTGGTAAGTGCGAGATAGCTATTGGCATCGAAGCGGTCGACGAACTGATTCCCCTGATAGTGGAGATAGCTTTCAATTTGAAACTCGGTTTCTGATTTGAGATCGAAGCCGAACTCTTCGCCATTTTGCAGCTTACGACCGAATTTCAATTCAATCGATTGTTCGGAGAGATAAGTGATATGGGCAATCATCCTTGCGAGTGCTAACCCGAAACGAGGCTTTTCTTCTTCTCCGTAATACCAACCATCATGGAACAATGGGTCGCTGTAGATGGCACGTCTGCCGACAGCGTTGAAGGCAATCCCTTGAGCGTTCAATTTCGGTCCAGACGCCAAGACCACAGCGGCTCCCACACGATCTGGTCGACTGACTGCCCATTCGAGAACCTGCATGCCACCTAGGCTTCCACCGACGACCGCTAAAACTTTTTCGATGTCTAAGTGATCAAGTAAGGCATTATGAACATTGACGATGTCACGGATTGTGATGAAAGGGAAATCGGGACCATAAGGTTTGCCTGTTACTGGGTTTTCTGAACTTGGTCCGGTTGTTCCCTGACAACCGCCTAAGATGTTAGCGCAGACAACAAAATATCGATTTGTATCAATCGCTTTTCCCGGACCGATGAAACCATCCCACCAACCTGGTTTTCGATCATCTTCGTGATGACGTCCAGCGACATGTGCATCACCTGTCAAAGCATGGCAGATGAAGACAGTATTATCTTTCCGAGGAGAAAGCTTTCCGTATGTCTGGTAGGCAACCTGGATTGGACCAAGTGTTTCTCCACTTTCCAGCACTAATGGCTGCGCAGAATCGAATAACGTCGCGGATTGTCGAGCGACAAATCCATCGTCCGTCGCAGAGTCATCAGTATCAGCCATTTCTGTGGACATATATGAAGAAAGTTTGGGATTAATTGCTCTAGA
>JABJMI010000628.1 GCA_018659505.1 Planctomicrobium sp. | reverse complement strand
TGTCATAATTGCCTTCGCAGCGGCGACTAGACTTTCAGGCTTGGAATCGAGGTCAGCGGCAGCGGATCGGATTCCCCGTCCGACGACTTCCATCGGAAGAAAATGACCGATGACCCCGGTTGAGCAGACGAGAACATTTTCTTGCTCGACGTTTAATTCTTCTGCAACTATTGCAGTCATCTGTCGTGCGTCGGTGATTCCCTGTTCGCCTGTGCAGGCGTTCGCATTCCCAGAGTTGATGACGATCGCATGAACATTCGACGCCGGAACACGTTCACGAGAAACGATCACCGGTGCTCCGACGACTTGGTTCTGCGTAAAGACTCCTGCAGCGACGGCAGGAAAGTCGGAAGCAAATAAAGCTAAGTCGGGAAGTTTCGACTCTTTAATACCGGCTGTGATACCAGCAGTTTTGAAGCCAATGGGAAGTTGGTATTGTTCGGATGACATAATCGGGAGTCAAATTGAGTTCAAAATTGATAAGGGGGATTGTGCAAGTCTCTTCTGTTGATTTGCAAGTCTGTTGAGAGGCTTATTGTTAAGGAAGAAACAATAAAACTGAAGAGGTCGTTTAGCCAAATAGGTTCATTCATTATTTTTGAATCATAAGATATTAACGCGGAGTCGCGGAGGATCGCGGAGAGTATAAGTAGGGAGTTTCTCTTTGAGTTTCACCAATTGGATTGTTTTTGAAAATTAACTCTCTGCGAACTCCGCGTCTCCGCGTTTAATTTCATTAGAACTGACATTGGGCGAATTAACTCTGTTTCACTCCACAGAGAACGCCGCAATGGACCATTGTTTCGACGGGACCGGTCACAGTAAGCCCCGCTGTTTTCATCCAATCGGAGTATTCTTTCACGCTGTAGGCACGACCTTCGGTAAGAGTAAATAACGCTGCCGAGTAGAGAGCGATTGGTAAAGGACCATCGTGGGCATCGTTGAGGAAGACATCATGTATGAGGAGTTGACCTTGTTTGGGAAGCTTTGCACTGCATTTGTTGATCAATTCCTGACATTCTGGAATATCCCAATCGTGGAGGATATTCGAAAGGAGCATGACATCCGCTGTCGGGAATTCGTCTGCGAACATATCTCCTTCGAGGAGTTCAACTCGATCTGTGACACCATATTGCTCCGCAAATTCGGCAGCGATGGTCAAGACTTCCGGGCGGTCCATCACAATTGCTTTTAAGTGATGATTACGAGCGAGATAGGCAATCGCGTAGATTCCGCTGCCTCCGCCGATATCGAGCAGAGTCTTTGCTTCAGGCAATCGATAACGATCAGTGAGGACAGGCGCCACGTTTTTCGCGCGTCCTGCGAGTGATAATGTAAAGTGCCGGGCAAGTTCACTTTGCTCCATGGCTGATGCCATGCCGTCGCGGTAGATGAACGCTGCGCCGTTGTCATCGGTTTCTAAGCCGTAAGGAGTATTTGTCTTGAGTCGTTCGACCATTCCTATGACATCTGGTGAAGTCGCAGCGAGACCGATGTAATTGGTGACAGCAAATTCTCCATCGTGTAGCAAGTGTTCGGCAGCCTGTGGAGTCGCTCCGATTGTCTCACCATCTTGGACAAGTAGATCCATCGACTTCAATGCAGTCACCAAGACGTTGAATGGACGTGGATGTAATTCAAGTTCTTTTCGTAATTGCTCGACTGGCAGGAATAGATCAGGACTCAAGGAGAGCTTCCCAAACAGGTCGAAGTGAGCGACGGCAGCGGTCAGTAACTGAGTTCCATAGGCTCCACGGAAGTGTTCGAAGATTGGAGTCGGATCGTAGTTTGGAATCTCTTGAGCGTGTAATGTTTCCATACTGCCTCCGAATGATAAGAGTTCTTGCAGAGAGAGTTTGAATGGCTCGCTGTTATCGCATTCTTGCCAGTCAGCCGGAGGTTCTTTTCGAACAGCAGAGCGGACCGGGGGCAGATCATGTCCCGCTTCCGTTGACCAACCAAGTTGGACAGAGAATTCGTCGTTGTTTCGGTCACAGCGAATCCAGCGAGTGAATTCGTCATGCAGTTCGGCTAAGAGGTAAACTTCCGAAACGGACTCGAAGACACCCTTTGCCCAGGCAGCCATCATTTGTGCGAGGCACGTTCGAGTCCGAATTTGGGGCGGGATTTCCTCATCCATGCATTGCAGCAAATAATACGAATCGCTGACGCTGACAAAATCGCCGACTTGCAGAGTGATGTCGTCATGGCTGGTTCCATTGTCATCATAGGTAAGTCGTAGCATGGTGAATCTCTTAAGTGAATTGTCAGTGACTCAAACGTAATCAGGTTTTGAAGTTCATGGCGAAGGGCTTGCCTGAATGCTTTCACAGATGAATCTTTATTCTGTGGCTTCTCAATATCTTCGATGTCAAGTATTGTTACTGATGTGGAGCAAACAATAGGATGTTTGTTTTACATCAAACTGATTAGCATAAGTTCAGAACGACCCGCCGAACAGTAAGCAACCAGTTTGGTTTCCTAACGTAAGAAGAAATGAATAGTAAAAATCAGAGGAGAGGATTGAACTGATGTCGATGCAACCTGACGAGATATTGTTAGACGCCGAAGACCGTATGCAGAAAGCGGTCGATGTTTTCAAAGATGCTTTGCAGGGACTCCGCACCGGGCGAGCAACACCCGGTTTGGTTGATACTGTCCGCGTGAACTATCACGGTTCACCGACTCCTCTAAAACAATTGGCAAACATTAGTTGTCCCGAACCTCAGCAAATTGTGATTCGTCCGTTCGATCAGTCAATCGTGAATGAAATTGTCAAAGCGATTCAAGCGAGCGATGCAGGGATGGCTCCGAATTCGGATGGTCGTCTGATTCGTATTAACGTTCCGTCCCTCTCGACTGAACGCCGACGAGAATTGACTCAACGTGTTGGAAAATTTGCAGAAGATTCACGTATTTCAATACGAAATATCCGTCGTGATGCAAATAAGCATGCAGAGACATCAGAGAAAGATAAAATCATTTCTGAAGATCAAATGAAGACAACAAAGGATGATATCCAAGAGTTGACCAAGAAATTTGAAGGGACGGTCAATGAGCAAGCGAAGCAAAAAGAACAAGACATCATGGACGAGTAGTTAAAAGTCGTCCGTATATTCTGAGTAAGTTAAAACAGGTCGTTGGTTAAAAACCAATGACCTGTTTGTTGTTATAGACGCTGGGTAGGTCTTCTTTCAAACCCGATTAGTCTTCAATAAGATCCTGCCCTCTGCTATCATTAATTCGACGAGAGTTGATGCGTTGTGATGGCAACGAACAAGTTATTGGCTCGTTCGAGGGAACTCTTTTGAGTTCATTTCAAGCGATTCCTAATGAAAGAAACGGGAGCGAATGGGTATGTTGAAAATTCAGGCTCAATCAAATCTGAATCAACTTTCGCGACGACAAATTCTTTCTGCTGGCGGGGCAGGGCTGTTTGGTCTTTCTTTGCCCAAGCTTATGGAAGCCGAGGAACAGGTCACATTGATTGGACCGGCAAAAGCGAAGTCGGTCATTTTTCTCTTCTTGTTTGGTGGTCCGAGTCAGTTAGAGACTTTCGACTTGAAACCTGAAGCACCATCCGAGATCCGCGGACCATTTTATCCGATTTCATCTCGGACGCCCGGTTTGCTGATTGGTGAGCATCTTCCGAAGTTGGCGAATGTTTCAGATAAGTTTGCTGTCGTGCGATCGATGACACATGATTTCAATGACCATAGTGGAGCCGCTCATTATCTTCAGACGGGCAAGAAGTGGCATATCCCAGTTGGGGGTGGATTCAGTGCGACTCCTAAAGACTGGCCTTCAATGGGAGCGGTGACGGAGTACCTGACTCAACAACAACCGGGTGGACTTGAAAGAGATCTTCCCAATTATGCTGTCGTTCCGAATTGGTTGGGATGTCTTCAGGACAAAGGACAGTATATTCGTCCGGGTGAGTATGCAGGTTGGTTGGGACAGGCTTACAACCCGATGACCACAT
>JABJMI010000266.1 GCA_018659505.1 Planctomicrobium sp. | reverse complement strand
CTTTTTCGCCTCCTCATCTGATGCGATTAAGCTTGTCGCGATGCAGAAGAAGCATAACGATAAAGTCCGTGATGCTCGCCAGAAGCGGATTCGATTAGATAAAGAATCCGAACAATTAAACGCTGAGCTCGCTGCGCTTGAGCCGGTTGTTGCGATTGATAAAAGAGTTGAAGTTCTTGAAGATGACTATCAGAGCATTGTTCAATTCAATGATCAACTGGCGAGTCTGCAGCTAGTTGAATCGTCACTGACAAATAGCTCGAATTCCGTTTCGGTTCTGACTGAGGAGAACAATGCACTCGCTCCTTTGTCTTCACCGCCAGTCCTGTTCCCTCTTGAGCCATTAGAACTGTCGATCTCTTTAATTCGGGATTGGCAAAAACAATATCAGATTTCTGATGTTCAATTCCGTGCTCTTGAAACCTTAGAGTCTCCCCCGCGACTGGTAGAGACAGAACCGCTTTTAGCGTTGCTTCAGGGTTTGGTGATTCAGGAAAGGATTATCAAGGAAGGACTGGAACAAGAATCCGTTTTCGAGACGTTGGATTCTCCCCCCGTGCTTAATGACATCGTCTCACTAGAACGAATCGCTAGTAATCTTTCAGGAGCAACTCTCGCATTAGAGACCACTCACGAACAGATTGACACGCTCGTTCCCTTACAAGAACCTCCATGGCTTCAGGCTTTGGAGGACTTGGAATTATTGATCTCAAACTTGCGGTCCACTGACGATCTTAGTCAGCAACTGCATGCACAGCAGGCATTGCTCACCGAGTTGTCTCCTCTCGAAATAGAATCGCATGATGAACTGACTGAGCTGACAGACGTTTTCGAGGAGACTGATCGAAAACTGAAAAGGATGCGGGAGGAAATCACCTACTTCGAAAAGATGGCAATTCTAGAACCTCCTCATCCGATTCATGAAGTCGAAGGTTTGCTGCTTGAATTACAGTCTGCAAGTTCAAGAGTTGACGAACTCAATCAGGACATCGATCAAACCGAAGCCGAACTTGCAGAAGTTGTTGAATTGATTCGCTTGGCGGCAGAGGATGAAAGTTGCCCGGTCTGTGGTGGAAAGATGTCTCCAGAGAAGTTGTTAGAGCAGGCGGGGAGAGTTACCAAATGACAGAGTCTAACTACACAGGCTTACTGCTGATTGGCGACCCCCATCTCGAAGGTCGTCAGCCGGGTTTTCGTAAAGATGATTACCCGAATGTGATTCTCGATAAGCTCGACTGGTCGCTGAAGTATGCACGAACGAATAGCCTGTTGCCTATTATTCTCGGCGATCTGTTTGATAAGCCTCGCGACAATCCGACGTGGATGATTGGCCGACTGTTCGAAATGATGACCGGGGAGATTCTCGGTATCTATGGAAATCATGACGTCCATTACCAGCCGGAATTAACCGAGCATGATTCATTAAGTTTGCTGGTAAAGGCGGGCTGCTTAATGATGCTGAGCGCTGATCAACTTTGGACCGGCATTATCAATGAGCGACCTGTTGTGATTGGTGGTTCCTCTTATCGTCAAGCGATTCCCAAGCGGTTTGATCCAGCGAGTTGTTTCGCTAAGACTGACGGAACTCCGTTTACAATCTGGCTGACTCATCATGACATTTTGATTCCTGGTTACGATGAGGGGCAGATCAAACCAGTAGAAATTGAAGGGATCGATCTAATTGTGAATGGACACATTCATCGCAGGTTAGAAACAATTCAAAAAGGAACAACCGCCTGGCATACTCCGGGGAATATCAGTCGTCGATCGCGCAGCGACGCAACGAAAACACACGTTCCCTCCGTGATGCGGATCGATGTCGAGAAAGAGTCGAGTGAAATATCTTATATTGAAATCCCACACGCGAGCTTTGATGATGTCTTTCATGACGCCGTTATTGAAACTGCTGAAAAGGTTGGTTCTTCAGCTTTTGTCGCGGGACTCTCTGAACTTCAATCGCGAAGAACGAGCAGCGGAGCAGGACTGAAAGAATTTCTAAAAAAGAATGTGGATCAATTCGAACCGAAGGTCATCGAAGAGATCTGGAAACTAGCAGAGGAGGTCACCAATGAGTGAAGATACGGAACAGCCAGAACAAAGTATTGAAGAGTTACAAAAGCGTTACACGCAACTCAATACACGAAAGATTCAAGCAGAAACGAAGTTAGACGAGGCTGAGAAACAGTTGAAGCAGCTGAAGTCTCAGGCTCAAGAGAAATATGGAACCGATGATATCGATGAATTGCGAGAAAAACTCGCCGAAATGAAGAACGAGAACGAAAAGAAGAGACGTGAGTATCAGGAGAATCTGGACCAGATTGAAAGTGACCTCAACAGCGTCGATGAGAAATTCGCCGCTGCTACAAATGAGGACAATGAGAGCGACGTTGAATAATCATTATGACTTTAGACGATTCCAAGATTAAACAAACCGAGGACGACATACTTCGCTCCCCCGATCAACTACGTCGGCGAACGGATCGATTGATTGATCGTCGTGATATTCGAGTGAAGGATTCTCAAAAACTGGCTGCAAGTTTTCTCGAGTTGAATTCCTTTCTTGATATTGCTGATGATGTCTCGCTGGCTTTGGAGCAACTTAGCGAAGAATTGTTCCAGCAACTTCTAGGAATGGTTCAGGAGAAACTGACGATCGCGCTGCAAGAGATTTTAGATCAACCTGTTGCATTCAAAGCGAAACCCGACTTCAAACGAGGAGCTGCAACTGTTGAATTCTACATTGATCGCGATGGCAACGAAGAAGACATCTTACGAGGACAAGGTGGTTCGGTGGCGAATATCTTAAGTGTCGGGTTACGAATGTTCGCCTTGATGACTTTAGAAGAAACCGAACACCGACGCTTCCTGGTACTCGATGAGCAAGATTGCTGGCTGCGACCTGATCTTGTTCCTCGTTTGGTAAAGATGGTTCAAGAGGCTGGGCAAGCACTTGGTTTTCAGGTTTTGATGATCAGCCATCATGAGAGTTCAATGTTCGAGCAATACGCCGATAGGATCTATCGACTGGGTCTGAACTCAAAAGGAAGTATCGAGGTGCAGCAAGTGGTGACAAATTCGGAGAACCCGGATAAGTGAATTGAGGGACAAGGAAGAGTAACCGGTCATGGACTTAATTGACTCGACGATCTTTAAAGCACGAATAGCACTTTCGTGATTTGCAACTAGCAAAGCACCTAGCATTTAGAGGACCGAAAGGATTGGTTGTCTTAATTTTCGGTAGTCGTTGGCATTCAGATTGACAGTCTGCCAGCTGCGCGAACGAGTCTTCATTGACTCAGCATAATCTTGTGTCCAAACACCATAGAAAGCATAGCGTCGGCGTTTGAATTCCCAGGTGATTGGATGGTATTCCATTTCCCTGGGGGTCTGCACTTCGTAGGCAAAGACCAACATGCTGCGAAAACCTGTGCCGAACACGCGCTCCCATTCGAGGAGACTTTCAATGTCATCTTCCATGGTCCAGTTCTCCCACGAACAAGATCGCTGAGGAAACCGTCGACCTTTGACATCGATCAATAAATTTGTTGAGGACTCTGAATAAACAACGAAGTCCATCGATTTCAAAGAAGAGTCACGATACAACGCACGCCGCGTCTCATCGACTGCCACATAGGGACGCCGCAACAAACGCAAAAAGCGTTCGAAAGCAACGTCATAATGGTTCGTTCGTTTTGCCATCAGTTGGCTCAATGTAAAAGAGATTTCTTAGTGACACATCACATCAATCGAATGAAGTCATAACAGCTTGAGTGCATGACTTCCATGCGATCGTATCTTTATAAACGTAATCTTTCACGGAAAACCATTGAACAGGAGGAAACAAAGGGAGCAGAGAAAGATTGACGCATTGTCTATGAAGCCACCTAGAGTTTCAGGTTAGCATCAGCTGTTTATTGAAATTCTATCAACTTGGGAATGCCTTTAACCCTTCAGCCGAACGTAGTCATAGCAGGGATAGTGCATGGATTCTATTCGATCTTGTCTTGTAAATCTTACCTGCACTCAACTAAAAAACCAGACAGGATTGACATGATCAACAGGATGGTTTTGAGACCGTCACCTTGCCCTGAAGCTAACAGCCAACAAGACTTTTCTCAATTCATTGCTGAACCACGAAACAGACGAACGACACGAAAATCATTGAGAAGTGAATGCCAGCTCTTGCAAATCAAACTTAAAACTTAAAAACCTTTATCCTTTTTGATTTCGTGCTTTTCGTTCCTTTCGTGGTTCATGAATAATATGTTGTAGAAGGTCCGAAAACAGGAATGCCCTGTTGGTTTAGCTCCTGTCGATCATGTTCTTCCTGTCTCTTATTCTAAGTCCGTGAACAGTCATTTAAAGCATTACTCTTGGCGAACATAAGCTTGGAATTGTTTTCGTAACTCCTTTGTAATTTCTCCGGGTGTTCCATCGGCGATCGGGCGTTTATCGAGTTCAACAACTGGAATAACCTCCGCTGCTGTGCCGGTTAGAAAACATTCGTCTGCGACATAGATGTCGTGCTTGAGCATGTTGGTTTCGACAACCTCGATCCCCCCTGCCCTGGCGAGTTCCATGACGACGTTGCGGGTGACACCATCGAGAATTCCGGCATCGGTAGGAGGTGTTTTCAGGACTCCCTTTTTAACG
>JABJMI010000235.1 GCA_018659505.1 Planctomicrobium sp. | reverse complement strand
ACCGAGCCTGTACGTGGCGGTGGTGCTGCTGGTCAAGAGTATGAGACAATTGAGAGTTGGAAGAACGTCGTACAACTCGACAAACTCAACGACACACACGCTGCCGTTTTGATTAAGAACGGCGATCAACTCGATCTGAAGACTGTTGAGCTACCGTAATTCCTACTTGACATCGAAACTTTAGTTAGCCGCTCACAAACGTGAGTGGCTAATTTTCTTGTCACTGTTCACTGTATTGAAACTGCTGGATAACCACGAAATAGACAAATGGCACGAAAAGACAGTTGTAACAGCCCTGCATCTGTCACTGATCCGGTCACTTTCATTCTGAAAACTTAGACATGATAGATAGACGATATTGATGTTGCTCATCTTATCCTGTAGATCATGTCCATCCTGTCTACTTACTTTTGTGATAAAAGCTGGAGCATCAGGATTTTGGATCGTGGTTGCATTTCCAAAGCTGGCTGACCTGAAATGAGGCAGACCTCTCTATTCTTTCGTGTCATTCGTTTATTTCGTGGTTCAGAAATTGTCTATTCTTACCAGTCCGTGAACGGTTTCATTTTTATTATATGATCTCATTTGGTATCTGCTCACTATGAAAAGATTGTACTCATTAATACTTGCGATGATCCCGTTTCTCTCCCTCAGCGAGTCATTCGCTGCCGAGAAGATGAATGTGCTATTCATCGCGGTTGATGACTTGAACGACTGGATCAGCCCTCTTGGTGGTTATGAAGGCATCAAGACTCCGAATCTCGAACGGCTGGCTCAACGAGGAGTGACATTCACCAAGGCTTATTGTGCTGCACCCGCGTGTAATCCTTCTCGTGCAGCGTTGATGACCGGCATTCGTCCGTGGAACAGCGGAGTCTATCTCAACCCGCAACCATGGCGTCCCGCGATGCCTGATGCTGTTCTGCTGCCGAAGCATCTCTCACAGCATGGGTATCACTCTGTTGGCGCCGGCAAGATTATGCACGGCAGTTACGACGAGCCAGAGTCATGGGACCATTACCTCAAAAAAGGTGGTGATCCCAAGCCGACAAAGAAAGTCGCCAGCGATCCTCATAGTCGAGCAGGATCCATCATTTGGGGTGTCCTTGATGTCGAAGATGAAGCGATGAACGACTACAAGACTGCAACTTACGCCATCGATTATATCAATGACTCGCATGAGAAGCCGTTCTTTCTCGCCTGCGGAATCTATCGCCCACACATGCCTTGGCAAGTCCCTCGCAAGTATTACGACATGTATCCGTTGGAAAGTATCAATCGTCCTTATGTTCCTGATGGGGATCTTAAAGATATTCCAGCAGCTGGCGTGAAGATGGCGAAACCGAAAGGGGATCATGCAAAGATTTTAGCAACCGATAACTGGGAATACGCCGTTCAAGCTTATCTGGCGAGTATCACTTTTGCTGATGCACAAATCGGACGTGTATTAGATGCACTGGAGGCGAGCGAATTCAAAGACAACACAATTGTCGTCCTCTGGGGTGATCATGGCTGGCATCTGGGAGAGAAAGAACACTGGCGGAAATTCGCTCTGTGGGAAGAAGCGACTCGTGTTCCATTTTTCATGTCTGTTCCCGGAATGACAAAAGCAGGGACAACGTGCGAGGCGACCGTCGACTTGATGTCCGTCTATCCGACTCTTTGTGAACTGTGTGCAGTCCCGCAGCCAGAACAGGTCGATGGTGTTAGCATTGCTCCTTTGTTGAAAGACCCTAAAGCGAAATGGAAACAGCCAGCGATCACCACTCACGGTCGCAAGAATCACGCAGTCCGCTCTGATCAATATCGTTATATTCAATACGAAGACGGAAGCGAAGAACTTTACGACCACGAAGTTGATCCCGGTGAATTTAATAACCTCGCTGGTGAAGCATCTATGAAGTCGACTTTGGAAGAGCACAAGAAATGGCTGCCGAAGAAGAATGTTCCCAACGCAGAGTTTGATAAACAGAAAGTAAATCCGAAGAAAGTAAAACCCAAGAGTTGAAAAACTTAAGGGAACGACTGTTTCTATAATGTTCTACTCTATTCATCTGGCTGCAAATCTCTTTGCTTCTGAGGATTGGTTCGTATTGAGGATTTTCCCTGAGCTTCGACTCCTGTATTATGACTTACCGCAGTAGAGTGAAATTCTCATACAATAATCATTCGAAACAGAACATAAATTCGAATCATAAATAGTCGCCAGAAATCAGAGTCGGGAGAGTCTTGTGGCAGATGATAATATGAAGGCACGTAAGTGTTACCAGCACGGCAACAAAGCAATGGAAGCCGGGAACTGGGACATGGCCGTCCAGATGTTTAGTCAATGCGTCAAGCTAGTTCCGAATCATCTCACCTATCGACAATTGCTACGGAACAGTACCAAGAAGAAATATGGTGACAATAAAAAAGGTGCGGGAGCACTAGGCAAGACGAAGTTGATCTCTCTTCGTAGTAAGGTCAAAAAAGCGAAGCAAAAAGAAAACTGGCAAGATGCCTCATTGCTCGCAGAGGAAGGTTTACTTCTCAATCCTTGGGATGCTCAACTCAATGTTGATATCGCTGAGGCAGCCAAAGGGATGGACGAGACGGAAATCGCAAGGTTTGCTTACGTAGAAGCTGTCATGGCTGCCCCGAAAGATAAAGAAATTCACCTCGCACTCTCAGCACTCTTGGAAGAGAGAGGAGAGTATACCGAGGCACGCAAAATCTGGGAGCGAATCCAAATCATCGATCCCAAAGATATCGAGGTCAGCCGTAAGCTTTCTGCGTTAGATGCGATGCAAGCCACCAAACAGGGAGGCTTTGACGAGGCAGACAGTTCCAGTGATGTGAAGCGTGTGAAAGACGATGGCAAAAAAGGTCAATCGATGTCTCAACGCTCGGATGATGTTGAAACGGCTTTGCGGCACGCCATTCGCAAAGAACCAGAACAGGTTGAGCACTACCTGAAGCTTGCGAGTCATCTGAAGACGATTCGGAAATTCGAAGACTCTTACGAAATGATGAAGCAAGCACTCGATGTTTCCGGCAGCGACCCAAGTATTCGCGAACAACTTGAAGATGCTGAATTGTTGCTAATGAAACACAATGTCGATCTCGCAAAAGAGTCAGCGAATCAATCTGAAAGCCCGGAAGCCCGTCAGAAAGTCGCAGAGCTTTCAAAAGAATTGCGGACTAGAAAGATTGAAGTCCTCGGCGCCCGCGAAGAACGACACCCGCAGAACCTGGGTATCAAAATCGAACTCGCCAATCTTGTCATGCAATTACAGGACTGGTCTCGCGCGATTCCACTCCTACAAAAAGCGAGTCAAGATCCTCGGCAGAAAACAAAAGCGCTCGTCTTACTCGGCAAGTGCTTCATGTACGACAATAAACTTCCATTGGCGAAAAGCCAGTTCGAACGAGCCATCCCCGACCTCAACCTGGACAACTCTCCCGAAACCTATAAGGAAGCCCACTACCTCTTGGCAAGAGTCTGCGAAGAGACCGGCGACAAAGAAAAAGCAGTTCATCACTACGGTGAAGTTCTAGTCGTCGACTACGACTACAAAGACGCCAAGGATCGACTTGAGAGCCTGCAAGGTGGAGGTTAAGAGGGATTTTCTAAGGGTGGGTGGCTGTGGATAATTTGCTTTTTGAGGAATGAATTACGAATCAGAATACCCAGGACATGACTCGCAGTAATTAATGTCTCGTACAAACGAAGCAAAATTATCTCACGCAGAGCCGCAGGGTTCGCAGAGAAGAATTTTTAAACTCTGCGCTCTCTGCGGCTCTGCGTGATTCATTCTTCCTGAAACGCATCAATAAAAAAATGGTAACCGTTCGTAGCTTGAAACTGTTGGCTAACCACGAAACACACTAATGACACGAAAAGTAAGCCGCGGGTGAGAGACAACTTCATCTCTTAGATTAGGTACCTGTTTCCTTTAGTTCTTCTTCATTTTCTTTGCAGCGAAGATCTCGCTAAAGAAGAGTTTCATGTGGCTCCAGGAACGCCGATCCGCATTAGCGTCGTATTTCAAGTTCTCAATCCCGAATTCTCCGGCATCAGGATTCGTGAATCCATGACGTGCTCCACCGTAGTTGATCAAAGCATAGTCAGCTGAGATCGCCTGCATTTCTTTTTCGAATTTCTGGACATCTGCCGGTGGGACGAAAGCATCCGCTGCGCCATTACAAATGAGAACCTTTGAATCAATCGAGTCGATCTCCATCGGAGGAACCAACGCTCCGTGGAAGCTGACAACTCCTTTGAGTGGAGCATCCGCGTAGGCAAGTTGCAGAACTGTTGAACCACCGAAGCAATATCCAATGGCAGCCATGTGGGATGTGTCGACCATTTCTTGCTGCTGAAAGATTTTCAATCCAGCCAACGCTCGACCTCGCCACTGCTCGGTGTTCGAACGAATCTTGGTCGCCCATTCACCAGCTTGCTTCGGATGCTGAGTCACTTGTCCTTTTCCGTACATATCTAAGGCGAAGGCGACATAGCCAAGCTCAGCGAGTTTGTGCGCTCTCGCTTCAGCGTACTCATTCAGTCCCCACCATTCGTGAACGACTAAGACACCTGGACGTTTTCCCTCAATGGAATCATCCCATGCAAGAACCCCTTCCAATTGCACCCCGTCATGCTCGTACGCAATCCGTTTGGTTTTCACTTCAGCCTGTGTGGTCGTACTGAAACAGCCAATGATTGCTAATGTTAGAATTAAACGGGTCATATTGTCACCAAGTTTTTCGTGGGTGAAAATGTTTTTACAAGAATGGATTATTCTACTCGGCAGATGAATGCCTTCAGGTAAAGCGTCTCTAAACAACTTGTGATCACAGGATGGTCTTGAGCTTGTCCTCGTTCTTCAAGAATTTGAACTGGTCGTCTAACTTCCAGTGAGGCTCGCGCGATGATCTGTTCGAGGTCATGTCGTGAAACATGTCCCGAGCAACTACAAGTCATCAATATCCCATTGGGTGACAGTAATTGCATCGCCAGTCGATTCATGCGGACATAAGCTTTGATTGCCCGATTGATGCCGCCTCGTGTGCGAGCCATTTTCGGAGGGTCAAGCACGATGGCATCAAACTGCTCACCTTTCTCGACCAGTTCTTCCAGTGCCTCAAAAGCATCTGATTGCTGAAACGTGATTTTCGAATTCAATTCATTCAGTTCGGCATTACTTCGTGCCAACTCTAAAGCTGAGGCAGACGAATCAATCGCATGCACCTGTTGACAGTTTTCAACTCTTGCGGCATTCAGTGCAAAACTACCTGAGTAACAACAGACATCAAGAACTTTGGCGTTGTGAACACCAGTCAGATAGTTTGTAAACACCCGGCGATTCTCTCGCTGATCGAAGTAGTACCCGGTCTTTTGACCTTCAACCAAATCGACACCGAACTGCAAACCATTTTCTTCAATGAACAATGGTCGCGGAGGGGCTTCACCTGAGATCAATCCGTCGTTGATGTCGAGCCCTTCGAGTTCCTTGATCCCTTTTTCTGTGCGGAGCCAAATCCCTTTCGGGGAGAGTTCAGCCTGAAGGATCTCGATGATTTCTTTCTGTCGCGTGACCAAAGCGGCACTTGTCCACTGCACGATCAGCCAGTCATCAACTCGGTCAACGATCAAGCCGGAAAGACCATCCGATTCACTAAAGATCAGGCGACATGCTTTCCAGGCTGGAGTTTCTCCGAAGAGTTTCTTTCGCAGAGCTATCGCTGAGCGAATCTTTTGTTCCCAGAAGTCTCGATCCAGTCTTTCGGTCTTATCCCAACCGTAGAGGCGAACACGAATTTTGCTTTGAGGGTTATAAAGTCCGTGTCCAATGAACTGACCATCGTGCGCTGTGACGCGAACTTCTGTCCCGACATCCAACGAGCCGGAAATCGTTTTGACAGCTGTCGCATACATCCAGGGATGGCGACTAAAGAAAGGCAACGCCTTCTTAGGTTTCAGCGTGATGATCGGTAACTCAGCAGCCTGACTCATGACGATTTCTTTATGTGTTTGAGGTCGTAAACGACAAGGATATCGTTTACGACCAAGAAACACAGTCAGCAGGCGGAGTTATTAAGAGTGAGTATTGTTTGGTGAGCGGGGAGCGTGAGCTCCCTGTCATTAGTGGCATAGTGAGATCCAATGCCTGGATAAGAATTCATTTGAGAACGCGGATTATCGCGGATGCGGCGGATTAACGCTGATTTGATTTATGAACTAGAAACGTCCATATCCAAAGCACGTATCTACCAGGGAGTGAGGTTAGATCAAGGTCTTCACAAGTTGAAATTTCTTACATAAATGAATGCTGGAACACTAATTCTCACAAATCGACGCTAATGGAAGAGAATGATTAGTGTTCCAAAGAGACACTTCTTAGCCAAGATTGCGACTCACAGTTTCTTCGAATCTCACTATTGAACCAACTTCACGGGGACGACTCGCTGTACGCGGATGACGTCGGCTCCGAGTTGGGGGTTGAATTGGCGGTTGCCGATGATGCCGGACGGTTTGCCGATCCATTCTCGGATATTGATTCCCTCAGCGGTTTCCAGGTACGCCAACATTCGTCCATCAGGAGCGACCAAAGCGAATTGCGGTGCTCCAGGATATGATTGCAATGGCTGAATTACACCCGCTCCATTCAGCCGAGGAGAAACAGCGGAGTTCAATGCTTCTCCCGGTTGAGTCGGTTGCTGAGTTGTCGACATTGTGCCTGGGGGTGTTATGTTCGGCTGGCTTTGGTAGCCGAGTTGCATCGCAACTAATTCTTGGTCTCGTTGGGCAGACTCAGCAGAGACCTGTACGAACTCCTGATAGTGACTGAGGATTTCATTACGTCGTTTGAGGACGTCTAACCTTTTTTGTATCAACGTTGCGATGGTGGAATCAGCACCTGTTGAGAGTGTTTTGTATTGCTTCTCGATGGCAGCCAAGTCCCAATCTGCGGGCTCTTTCTGCATCATCGTTGCATACAGGCGATCAATTCGATCAAGTTCATCGTAGAGCATTTGTCGCCGAGTGATTTCTTGCTGTTGAGCTTTCTCAACGACCTTCGCTTTTTCCTGCTTCTTGTTGACGAACGCAGGTCGATGCTCCGCAGGGACTTGGTAAGGGTCATGCGCGATCTGTTCGCGAATCGCTTCGTCTTGAGGAACTAGGAACTCACCCTTCATCCAGCGGAATTCTTGAGCAGGGGGCACAATCTTCAACATGCGAACAGCACCGCGTGCAGTGTTGAGCGTTTCTTCTCCGACGATAGTGACTTCGTCGCCATTAGAGAGTTCGCGCCCATAATAGGAGTGTTCTTTTGAGACCGTACTTCCAATGCGCACAATGGCTCTGGCAGGTCGACCATCTTGCGGAGCGACTTGAACGACTCCACGGTCGCCGCCTGTTTTCTTTACGAGGCTCGCATCAATCCAGCTGATGCTCCCTTTCGGCGGAGCGATCATGAACCAACCACCATGATCGTGGCGTTGGACTGTCACGACATCTGATTTGTTCACTTGGCTGGTCACGTAAAACTGAGACCCCGGACCGCAGCGAACCTCAATCTTGTCAGAGATGACGGCAGCACGATAAGGAAACTTCTGTTCGAGAGCTTCCGCAGCACGAAAACTTCCAAAACATACTGACATAACAAGGAAATGACGCCACATGTTCGTCGTTCCTATCGAGATTTGAGTTGAATGATTTAAGACTGCTGATGCAGAACGCAGGGGATTTGTTGCGAGCCTAAGAACCTATCCGGTAACCTATTCAAGAAGAGCGAAATGACTCGCATCCTCCTTCAATATCAGGGTTTTCGGTCAGGTATTAAAAGGACCGCAAATCGATGGGGAAATCGCTTATAAACCATAGTTCCGAATTAAGGCAAGATCAGGTTAAACTCAAATCTTTAATAAAATTCTTGAAAGCGTCAGAAAAAGTCGTTTTTCTCGGTTCGAATTTCGTTTTTTGCGTAATGAACTCAGAAGAACAACATTACGAGGCGTTTTTGAGTTTTCTGTTACAAAGTGAGACAGCTTTCTTTAGAGAGTATTGCCCCTTTACCTCCTCAGGAAATTTATTAAACCAGTGGAACAAAGCTCGGGCTGCCTCGAATTCGCCGGGTTGTGAGACATTTTTCGCTGCGGCGTTGCCGTTCAATTGTCTTTGGGATTGATCAACCAGTTCTGTAACGGACTCTTTATCTTCTGGTGACTGAGGTTTGTTGATCAGGTCGATGATGATTCCTCGGATCACAATAAGCCATAATTCCTGCTGGTCGATTTCTGAATCGAGACGGTAGACGAAGCTCGCCTGACTACTCCAATCATGAAAACGACGCAGGTGGCTATCAATCTGCTCGAATGCCTTTGCTCGATCACGCAACTTGGCTGCCTTTTCGAAGTGGCGGTTTTCTGCTGCCGATTGCATTTGCTTTTGTAAATCGGAGAAAAGCTTCTTTGAATGACCGTTTAGAAATTTCTTTGCACTGTCGAATGCCTTGGTGTATTCCTTTTTGGAACACGCTCCTAAACATGGTCTCAAGCAGGTTTGCAAGTCGATCCTCAAACAACTGGGAGGAGTAAGAAGTTCACCTTTCTGTTCTCCTTTGAATTGCATGACAGTGTTCTTCGGACAATCTCGCAATCCAAACTGCAGATTGAGTTGCTCAATAGCAGCAATAGAAAAACTGTGATACGGGATCGGTCCCCACACTCCGTCGTGCGTTTTGGGGATCTCTGTGACCAATTGGAATGAGGGGGCTTCGTTTAGGTTGGCAACGATATATCCGGTCTGCATTTTGACCGGTTGTCCCTGGATATTAAGAGGAGGGTGAAAGCGACCAATCAATTGTCTTTCACGAAGCTGAGCGAGAAAAGGATGAGCTGTAGGCTGCCAGAGAACTCCAACAGCATGACGGCGAATTCGCGTTTCCTTCTTACGGTTTGTTGTTGTCGAAAAGTAGGATTGCAGTCTCTTCGGTAATTGACTCGACATGCCAACGTAAACGACATGCCCCTCTGAAGAGAGCATCCCATACACTCCAGGCACAGCAGGGCACTCTTCACGAATTCGTTCACGAATTGCCTTCTTGGTCCCGTGCAGTTGAGTGTACGAGACAGCACCTAATCCGTTTGACCAGACAGACTTTCCAAACAGTTCGCTTCGATCAGCGAGAGATTCAATTTCAATTCGTTTACGAGCCAACGGCTTCCTTGCAATATCAAGTTGATGAAAAGAGCACTTGGGAAAGCTTTAAGATTGGTCATATCCTTTTTGTTCCGCAGCAGTCAACTGAAGCTTCAGGTGGGGGCTTTACAGACACAAATGAGTGAATGATTCATTTGGATTTCTAGAGTTCAGACAATCTTGGTCCAAATAGTTCTCTCGCGTGGGATCTGCGTTTTAACTTCTGAAATCTAATTCGGGGAAAGAGAGAAGCATTGGAAGTGCTCTACTGACCAAAAGTGATTGGAAAACAAAAGCTTGCGATTCCAATCCAGATGATCAGCATTGATACTGCGATGCCTGATTCTTGAAGAGAGATCGTTCTTCCATTTTTTCCGATTCCAAAGATGGCTCCTTGATTGTTCCATAAAAGAAAACCAGAAGGGACCGTAATAATTGCGAAGGTAAGTGGAAAGTAAATTGGGACATTTTCGACCAGAAAATCTCTGGCATCACCAACAGCTTCGATTGCAATACTGCCCAAGTAAGCACCGTTTGCAATCAAGCAAAAGCCAGCGAAGAATCGAAGGAGATGAACCATGTTTTGGAAGAACTTACAACAGACCAAGTACAAGACTAGCGGGAGCAGGACACCCACAATCGGTCCTGCCCAGATTACGATGACTGGTTGGGGATTAGGTGAGATGAGAGTGTGCGAGATGTGTAACGGATGTAGGTCAATTAAGAGAATCGTTCCGCCGGTCATCAACGCTGCGGAAATATGACCAAATTCATGGACAGCCTGCATGAAGAACCATGAAAGGCAGATGATCGAAGTCCAGAGAGCCACACGGTGAAATGTTTGTTTTGATGGGGTCTCAACCATTTGATATTTTCTTCACACTAAAGAAACAAGCAGTCAATCGACATGATTGACTGCTTGTTGAAGTGTTACGATTGGAATCTATCAAATCGCAGTTTTAATTACCTGTTCAGGAAGATTCCGAAAAATCTAGTAATTGGAACTGCTGCTACTTCCGCGAGAGCGAGATGACGATCCGCTTCCACGACTGGAGCTTCGCTTGCGTAGTGAGCTTCGATCACGATTACCACCGTACATGCTCATTTCGCTCATTTCACCGTAGCTACTTCCTTCACCCATTAAATCACCATACTCACCGAAACCAGCAGCATCTGTCAGAGCAGTTTTCTGTTCAAAAAGATGCTTGAAAGTCGTCTCTTTCTGCTGCTCGACATACGATTTCATATATTTATGGTCTTTCACATTACTGGATTCACTGTGTCCTTCCAGTTCTCCTTCATCGTTTTTAACCAAAACTTGCGCTTGATTTCGGAAGTGATCCCGGTGACCTCGAACTAGTTCCAAGCGTAATGATTCATCGAGGCGATCATTGTTGTGGAAATTTCGATCAATGTTGATGTCTTCAATCGCGTCAACTAGAAAACTTTCGGCTTCGAATGTGTAGTCCATTTCTTCGACAAGTTGACCAGCGGCATCAATGACTTCAGCTTCGACTTCGTCTGCGATCGGTTGTCCCATTCTAACTTCGAATGCCTTGTTCACCATTGTTCCGTATTTGCTATCCCAGTGATAAACATCCATTTGTGCGGAAGGTAACAAGCGGCTATTTCCGCGCGGTTCGTTGATTCTGGTCAGGAAGTATTTCAGATCTTCTGGGACAGTGACCGGTGTTGTAATGTTACTCCAGTCAGTGGAGCGAGTTTCTCCAGCCACGACATGAGCCAGACCACCTGCATCTGCAATACGCTTTCCGAAGTTTGGATTCTGCAAAGTGAATCGGACACGATACCGGTAGGTCTTGCCTGGGTCGACACTGAAGTCGAAGTAACGGAAGAGCAGCAATTCGCCATCGACGGATGCTCGCTCCATGATCCATTCACGGATTGCTTTTTCTCTTTCCTTAGGGTCTTCAGAGTCGTCTGCGAGCCTGGAAATTAGCGCATCTAAAGGGGTATTGCTTGACGCTGCCCCACGTCCTGGTCGACTAGAACCCCGACCACTTTGAGAGCTACTAGGTTCGTACATCGACATTTCAGACGAGCTGCCATAACTCGATCCCATTCCCATCCCCATTCCCGATCCGTAAACATTCTCATTTCCCATAAGACTGCCTTGGATTTCACGACTATCGAACTGGAAGTCACTAAAACCTCCTCGCTGCACTTTTGATTGTCGAATGTTCTTCTTGCTTTGGACAGCTTCCTCGAGGAGAGCACGATTCATCTGCATCTCCATCTTGACTTGCTCATCAGTCAGTTCAAAGTTTTTGATACGTTCGTGAGTTGCTTGTGTTCGCCAAGCGCCAGAAATTCTCATCGGGAGTGGCATTGTGATGACACCGTTGGTCACAACTGAATTAACGACATCAGCTTCATAACCGGCAGTTGTATCTAGGATGTCCTCGGCAACTTTGATGTCGACAGGCTCCCAACCTGCTTCGCCTTCGGGCCAGGGGTT
>JABJMI010000691.1 GCA_018659505.1 Planctomicrobium sp. | reverse complement strand
CGTGGAAGCCAATCTGTCTGATTTGAAAAATCATTCGTACGAATTGGCCGGAGTAAACTATTAGAAACATTGATTTGTTTGTGCTCTAAGAGCAACTTGTTTTCCAGGTCTTTATCGCGATCCCATTCATCTTCGAAGTATTGCTCAAGGAAGTTACGGTCATTGTTCAGAATGTAACCTGACTCAGCGAACAGATTCGTGAAAGGAGAAAATTCAGTCCGATTCCGAAACAGAATGCGTCCCCGGTTATCATCAGGTACATTCAGATTTCTTCGTCCTTCTCCCAATACATCGTTTCCACCATCATTGATGTAATAGAGATGCCCGAAGCCAGAATGCTTGACTGGTCTGCCAAGGAATGTGCCTTGTGTATTGTAATCTCCGCTCAATCCAATTCCGGGACCACGTAATGAGAAGTAATCAAATTCTAATTCAAGGTCCGTTCCATCAGGTAAATCCCAGCCAAAGATCGTTTCCAAATCCCAACCTGTTTCGAGTTCGGCTCCGAAAATACTGGAGTAACCGACATTAAATTTTGTAACAGGAATATGAGGATCTTCTGCCGGTCCTGAAAGGTATGGGGAATTGAAAACCGGAACATCTCCGATGTAGAGCCGATTGTTATGACTCGTTATCCACATCGTGTTCGAGTTCGGCAAACCCGTCGCTGGATCAATTGTTGTATTGAATAACGAAGGACGCTCTTCGAGGAAAATGTCACTCGCTTCGATTCGATATTTCGGATGCCCAAATTCACTGGTTGTGAAGTAGGCATTCCGAGCATGGAAGTTTGTCGCAGAGGATTGCCTGATTTCAGAAGCTCTTAAACGGACAGCCCCTTCGTACTCTGGAATTTGGGTTCGAATTTCAGCATCGAGTAAGAGTCCTCGTCGCTGCGAGATATTGTAAAATGCACGTCCCGCTTTAATTTTGTTCGCCCCTTGCCGGACGACAATGTTCCCTTCCAAATAAACTTCGAAAGGGGTGTTCTCGTCGATTTCAAAGCCGCTCAATTGGTCGACTCGATCAGCGTCTGTCCAAACGACAGCTTTGTCCGCGCTCAAGTCAATGTTTGTCAAAAATGTTTGACCATTAAGTGTTAATGGAACATTGTTGATGACAATATTGACGCCGCCGGTGACTGTGATGACATACTCTGGTTGTAATGAGTTCTCGATAAAGTCTGCCTTCGCCTGAATTCTTCCACCCAGAAAACGAGGTCCAATCTTGACGCGACGCCGATAGAGGGTATTCGTCGGAAGCGGTGGAAGCTCTGGACCTTGGGGAAATTGTGCCACTTCAGAATGTTGTGCGAGTTGGATCTCACCGGCATATTGATTCCGCTTGCGAATCGCTTTTAGAAATGTTGGGTCACTTCCAGCGTTCGGTACGACAACCGGTTCTGGACCGGAAAATTGAATCGCTGCCTGAGACTCAAGTGCAATCAGGAAATGGGGACGAGTCTCCCGATGCCCCTGTTCAATCATGACTGGTGATATTTCAGGGGTATGGTCCAAAAACAAGACGATGCGCCCGCCCGAGCCGACCATGTCTTTGCTTTGCCACAAAATGGCTTTAGGAGCGTTCCAAGTTCGACTTCCCTGCTGAATAGCGCATGGTCCCCGCAGGAGTAAAATCCTCTCCGATTCGCTGGGAATCTGAGTTGCGAGGGTGTAGCGAATTCGAATCGATTCATTTTGAGAATCGATGTCCAGGGAATCTCGTCCAGGGTCAACTTCTGCTAATTGATGTCCAACTCTATGCCCCGGAGAATTATTTTGGGCATAAAGCGATCCGCATTTACTGAGCAAGAAGCACAGTAAAATCAACACGCATCCAGGGGAATGCGGACGAATCAGGGTCACTCGGAATCCATTCACGAGTTAATAGGACATATTGAAGGGGAGTAAAATTCGCATAACCACATTGTGAATAGGGAGTTACGCGCTCAGAAAGTCAAGAGGGGAGAAATGGGTTGGTAAACACATTCGGACAGTATATGGCGGTTTTCAAAACTGAGTCAATAAGTCTCTTGGGGCTGAACGAGAGCCATGAGAGAAAGGTTATGAAACCTTTGATCAAGCTCGAGAAACGCCAATTTTGAGCAATCTGTCTTGCGCATAAAAAAACCGCTCCTGAAGACCAGGAGCGGTTAATGAGCTGCAAGATTCTCTCTCATCAAGTTTAGAAATCGACGGGATTTCCATCGTTCTGTTGAATCAGATTAGAAAGGTTCGTTTTATCAATTGATTTAGGAACGTCTCGAACCGAACCATCGCAGATCAGTGCCATGAACATTTCGCCAATATTGCCCAAGGCAGCGTGTGGATCTTCGGCGTTGAATGCCAATCCGCCCGGTTTTGTCCAAATCTCGGCTGTGTCGTCACCTGCTTTGACAGCGAGGAACGTATTCGATGTTCCATCTGTATAGTCTCGAATTTGTGGACCTGGTTTTTCTTCATTAAAAGCAAGGCCTTCTCCAACAAAAACATGAACTGATGTTTTCCCTTCAGGATTCTCACCAAATACTGCTGGCATCTGAGCAATGAGTGCTTTGTTCCCTTCGCTGTCCCAGGCTTCGTCCATGTTAAACTGCTCGTAGAGCGGGAGATGATCCAGGAATGGCAGCAAGTGAACGCGCCAGCTTAGCCCTTTGCCTTTGATAGCTCCTTCTTCTTTTTCACCATTAGCATCGACTGCTGGAAAGTGATTGTAGACATCATGATAGTTATGGAAGGCAAGACCGATTTGTTTCATGTCATTTCGACGACTCGCTCGATTCGCTGCCTTTGATGCTTCCGCAAAAGCTGGTTTTAACATCTCAGGCAGTTTCTCAAAGTCGGCTGGACGGGGAACAGTCAGGCTGACGACTGATTCGGAAGCAGACAATGTCGCTCCATCAACCAGCGCTTGAGCCATTGGCTGCATCTCTGCTGGAACATCCGCTTTTGCTTGAGAGTATTGTTGCTTACCCATTTGTAGAAAACCTGTTAGCGATTGTTCAACCGCTTGAGCAGCTTCTGCATCGGGAGTGCTCACACTAAT
>JABJMI010000143.1 GCA_018659505.1 Planctomicrobium sp. | reverse complement strand
CTTTTCTTGATGCCACAGAAGATTCAGGGATCGATACAACGAGCTGGCATACGGCCGCGGCAACTGGGGACATCAACGGGGACGGATTATTAGATCTCTATATTGCCAATTATGTTGATTGGAAACCTGATCCTAACGAAGTTTGTGATCGTGGTGTTGGGAAGCCTGCCGATGTTTGTCCTCCTCAAAAGTATTCCGCAGTCGCTGACGAGCTTTATTTGAACTCTGGGAATGGACAATTTGAGAGCATCTCCCAGCGAGCCGGTGTCTCTTCGGATGGTAAAGGACTGGGGGTGATTTCGACTGATTGGAATGACGATGGTCTCGTCGATTTCTATGTCGCAAATGATGTCGTTCGCAATGAACTTTACCACGGGAATCGAACTCTTCCGCTGCGTGAAGCAGGTGAAATTTCGGGAGTTGCTTACAACGAAGCGGGAACCCCAGAGGGTAGCATGGGAGTTGACACCGCCGATGTGAATGGTGACGGACTTCCTGATCTTTGGGTGACGAATTACGAACTGGAAGACAATTCCCTTTTCATCAATATTGGAGATGGGCTGTTTCAGCATGCGACGACACAATTTGGGCTTGCTGGTTCAAGTCGAGACAATGTTGGCTTTGGAACCGGATTTCATGATTTTGATTCCGATGGCTGGCCAGATCTGTATGTGTTGAATGGACATGTTCAATATCACAGAAGCGGTCGACCATTCAGGCAGCTGGCAGTTTTTTATCAGAATCAGCAAGGTCAGCGTTTTGAGGATTTTACAGAGAAATCAGGAGTTTGGTTTACGGTTCCCCATTCCGCCAGAGGTGCAGCAGTCGGTGATCTCGATAACGATGGGGCTCTTGATTTAGTGATAAGTTCACTTGATGAACCAGTGGCGATCCTGCGGAACAAAAACAAACCCGAAAATTGGCTGCGAGTGCAACTCTGTGGAACCCAGAGTTCACGAGAGAGCGTTGGAACACGAGTGATTGTGAACGCGTTTGGAAGAGAAAGAACGTTTTTTCAGAAAAGTGGAACCGGATATCTCTCACAGTCTGATATGAGATTGCTTATTCCAGTCGAAGCAGCCAAAATTAAAGTTGATCTCTGCGTGAAGTGGTCTACGGGGACAAGTGAATGGTTCCGAGGTCTGACTCGCAAGGAAGATCATGTTCTTGTCGAAGGGCAGGGCAGCACATCGAAGGCAGATATAGATTAAACTTGAGGCAGACACAAAACAGGAACAGAATCCATAGCAAACGTTTTCCAGTTCGTAGCTGCGCGATAATATCGATATGAAAGAGAAATCCTCTCGGTCGAACAAAACGACCAAAAAACAAATTCAAACTGACGCAGCACTCAAAGAGAAAAAGTTTCTACAGCGCCGTAGATTGTTTCTCGTTCTTATTCTTTCTGCTATCGCGTGCCTCTGGCTATGGCGTACTCAATTCTATCCAAGGAGTCTGGTCAAAAAGGCTGAGTTGCTCGTTGATAGTGATCCAGAACTCGCTTCGGAATATTTGGAACAAGCTGTTTCTATCCACGGGGGAGACTACCCTGAGGCTCAACTACTGTGGACTCATGCGCTATTAGAGGCAAGTCAAGTGGATGAAGCACTCGGCTGCTTCAGTCTTATTGATGAAGTTGCGATATTGGATGCAAAAGAGCTGCTAGCTGTTGCAGAATTGGCTTCAAGAAAAGGTGTTCCGTTACTGGCGACGTTTGCCCTTGAACGTATCCCGCTTGACTCCCCTGAACATCCAGAAGCAGTCACTCAAATGATGAACCTCAAACTTTTGCAAGGGGACTTTCAAGAAGTGGAGAGGCTCGGGATGAGTATCGTCGATGAGCCGAACTTTCCTGTTGAGGTCTGGATTTTATTGGCTCAAGCATTTGAGCGGCAACTTGATCCTCAGCCAGCGTTTGAGGCTTACCAAGATTACTTAAAGCAGGTAGAGCAACCTAGGCAGCGAGTTTTTGCATTAAGAGGATTGATGAATCTCTCTATTCAGCTAGGTCAATTCGAGGTTGCAGAGGATTCCCAGAACGAACTTTTCTCGCTGACCGAACCTTCCCTTGCCGATCAAATCAGCGCAGCGAAATTGCATCGGTTGAGAGGTCGAAACGCAGATGCCCTGGAAATAGTCTCCGAAGTCCTTAGGGACGACCCGTCACAACTCGCTGCGATAGAATTACGTGGAATGTTGGCGAGCGATCGACGAGATGAAGCGACTGCTGAGCCAGATCTGTCGAGGGTCACTCAGCGACAACCCTGGAATAAACAAGCTCACTATCAACTCGCACTGAGCTTGCAAAGACAAGGGAAAACGGAAGCAGCGAAAGTTCACTTCGAGCGAAACAATTATCTTACTCAACTGTCGCTGCGGATTCTGGAGTTACAATCGTTGCCACTCTCGGATTCACCGGAAGTTGAGTCAAACCGACTAAAAGAACTGGCGAACGCATTTGATGAGCTTGGACAATTTCAAACCGCACAGCAACTCCGTGAAGGTATGCCCCAATGAAAAAAACTCGCTTAGGAAACCTCCCAAGTGAGTTATCAATGATGATTTGTACCGGCTTTATAAGACTATATTTCAGACCGAAAGGAAGGCACGCAGGAGCATGCCCTATAAAAACTGACTTAAAGACCAGTACCAGCACCACCACTCTCCAATTTTGGAGACATGAGAGTTCCTGCGTTATCTTTCTTTGATTTCAGGGCGATTGTGAGGTTTTCATCTCCATCGCTACCAACAGTGAACTGGTAATCTTCAACGTTTGGTGCAGACATCGCGCTGTCGAGTAGATTCAGTCGAACGGAGAATTCACCAGGAACGATTCCATCATCATCTTCGTATGTTCCAACGACAAAGTTCCCATCTTCGCTTACTTTTGCGGATGCTGAACGCGATCTTTCTCCTGACTTCGATAACGGGAGTAAATCAAGTGTGGCAGGTCCGTATGCAGTTCCATCCAGCGTAAGCTTGCCAGAAGCTGGTACTGTCTTCAAGCGATCAACATTGTTCCAATCAATGATTGCCTGCGCCATTAAGAACTCCTTGTCGAGACAGCGAAGTCTCAACTTGATGTCTCTATTAAAAAATTTATCCGCCTCCGCCTTGCTATTATTAAGAGCTACCGTTCCCATGTAGTCAGATTTGCATGCCGTTTTCTGGCTCACCATTTTCTTTAAATTGACATACACGTTTTCTAGTTG
>JABJMI010000282.1 GCA_018659505.1 Planctomicrobium sp. | reverse complement strand
CCATAAATGTGCGAGCCGCATGTCGCACGGTAAAACCTTGCAGAGAAATGAATCGCACGGGCGTCTCTTCCGAACCCTGAAACTCGACCAAATGACGAAGACGGACTACTTCAACCGACGCCTTGGCAAGATCAACGCCTTCAGCTGGCATGTAGTAGAGTATGGAAGCGTTCGCGTCGTGGAACCATTCGCCAGAGGCGTCGAGTTCCTCAAATACGTTTTCCACCATGCGGTAGTCTTTGTGCATCCCAGACTTGCGATTGTTCTGCCAGCCACCCTCATAAGTCACTTCACCAGTGGGATTCTTGCCAGTAATTTTGTAGTGATAGCCGCCCCAGCTTGAGCGGTGCATCGCGTGAATGTATCCGTCGGTTGGATCGCTCCAACTTGCGGCTCGTTCTTTCGAGAAGGCATCCGCAGCGAATCCCTGATACGGCTCCGTCTTTTTTGTGGTGTCGTAGTTCGGATAACGCGCCATTCGCTGGTTCGTCCCGTCAATAAAAACCTGGTCGATGATTAAGTCCGCTGGTGTTTCTGCTTGAAAGATCCCGTTCTTATATGGCTTCCAGGATAGGTTCAACTTGGAGCCACCACTCAGGATCGCACTGCCTTCCTTGTCGGCTTTGTAGAGAACTGGGTATTGCTCGGTGCCAGAATCTTCTGGCGTGAAGATCAGGGTTTTGGGCAGGTAGTAGATGCCATTCGCCACATGAACAGTGACTGCTTCTTGCCCCATATGAAGTCGAGCTTGTTGTTGAGCAGCAGACAGTGATGCTAAGGGCTCGTTCGCCTGACCACTATTCGTATCCGAACCACTTGGGCTGACGTAGATGTCCGTAGCATTCGCAGTGGACAGTGTCGTTACAAATAGAAAACAGAGTATTTCTATTGAATATTTCTTCATGACTGATCTCCTGTTGACGCTGAAAATTTCGTTTAAAGAGCTTCCACCTCAGTGAAATACGCTCCATCCGCTTTGCTGTTTTGTCGTAGAGATACGTCACTAGTTTTGTCGGACCTGCTGCGATATCGATTTTAAAGACAACTCCCTTGCTGCGAGATTTCACTGACAGATGGCATTATCGCCTGACATGAGTAATTCGCGTTTCGACATGCCGAACGGACAGTCTCAAAATTAGTGAACCCTACCGACTCAGCGTCGAGGCGATTTCGTTTGGCGTGTTGAAAACCAGATTCCAATGGCGGGGCAAATCTCCATGACTGACATCATCAGTCATTACTATGATGACATTAGGCTTGTCAGCGACGGATGTGAAAAAACAGAATATTCCAATGACCAGAAGGACGAAGAGCGTTCTAGTTGTTGTTCGATTCCTCGCGGGAGTATTTCACTCTGTGAACGACATCATCATCCGTTCAATGATCGGTTTGGATTTATTCTCGGTGGAATCGGTCAAGCGTAACTCGATTTGAAATCCGTAGCCTTCAGCCAGTTTCGAGAGATCCAATTCTGCTGGTGTTCTGGCGATTTGTTTTGAGAAGCCGGGGATGTAGTCGTAGTTTTCTTTGAGTTCCGTCCAGTCGGTCCACTGGTCGATCTTGCCATCATTATCGGTATCGACTCCGGCACGAGCTCCTACGGTTTCCACCCATGGACCGGGGCTGACGAAGTCGGTCTTCTGCTGAGTCGCGAGGTAGAATTGCCCCTCAGCGAACGCGATGTCTGGATCAGGATGACCGTTGCCGATGTTGTCACACCATGTGAATTGTTCATCGATGGAAGACGATGTGAACCAGCCGACGCTCATCTGATGTCCGCCGATGGGATCATAGTCACCGAATAAGTAATACTGACCGCCGATGCAAATCGCTGCCCAGTCGCCGTAGGCTTCTTGTTCTGGCTCGTGGATCTCGTACTCAGCGACATTTGTTTTGTAATTCTTCGGATCTTCCTTCGCCCAATGCGGATGCTTGTAAGTGGCGATCTTACCTGTTGGTTTCGTGCGGTTGTCAACCGGCGGCTTCTGGAACTCGAAGCCGTCGATTCCGTTCGGGCTGACTGCATGACCAGCGAGGGGCGAATCCCACGAGCGTTTGTTCGCCGAGATTGGGCTCCAGTCTTCGAT
>JABJMI010000543.1 GCA_018659505.1 Planctomicrobium sp. | reverse complement strand
GTTTTAAAGTCGTAGAGTGGGTCAAGGAGGTACGACGCCGACCCACCACGGCATCTGGACTTACATCTAAATCAACGTGATTGGTGGGTCTGCATCGCTGTCGCGATTTGATCCACCCTACGAAACTTCTGGCTCTAATGCTGTTGCCAATTCCATGATTCGTTGTTCGGAGAACTCTTCTTTGGCGATTTCGCCGGTCAAGCGACCTTCGCAGAGAACTAAAATTCGGTCGCAGACAGTGATCAGTTCTGGCAGCTCGCTGGAGGTAACGATGATCGCCAGTCCGTCGCGGCAGAGTTTATCGATCACTTGATATAGTTCCGCTTTCGCACCGACGTCGATGCCGCGCGTAGGATCATCCAGTAGCAAGACCTGTGGATTTGTTCTTAGCCAACGAGCGATGATGCACTTCTGCTGATTGCCTCCGGAGAGGCTGGTGATGGCTGTTTCGGAACTCGCTGTCTTGACTCCCAGTTCTTCAATCGATGACTTCGCAGCGAGTGCTTCTGTTTTTGAATTGACAACGCCAGCGGAGACCATTTCCGGGAGCGTACACATGGTGATGTTCTCGCGCACGGACATTTGTTGGAACAGTCCCAGACGCTTGCGATCTTCGGTGACCATCGCGATGCCAGCATCCTTTGCTTCGGACGGATGCTGGAACGCGATCTCTGTTCCATTCAAGAGAATCTTCCCTTGAGGGGCTTCTGCGCTCGCGCCGAACAAGCACTCTAATAGTTCGGTGCGACCAGCCCCCATTAGTCCAGCGAAGCCTACGACTTCTCCCTTCTTCAAGGAGAAGGAAATGTCTTTCAGTCGCCATTCGCGGGCATGTCCCGGCCAAGGCAACGACAAACCTTTCACTTCTAGGACTGTCTCCCCGACTTCTCTTCCATCACCGAGTTGAATCGATTCGATTTCACGCCCGACCATTAAGTGCGTGACTTGCTGCGGTGTTGTCGCTTCTCGGTTCAGTGTTTTAACATGCTTGCCGTCACGAATGATTGTGATTCGATCAGACAGTCGAAAAACTTCTTCCATTTTGTGTGAAATGTAGAGGATTGTGACGCCATCTTTTCGTAACATTTCGATGACGCGAAACAGCCGTTCGACTTCCGTTTCAGTCAGAGCGCTGGTCGGTTCATCCATGATGAGAATGTCCGACTTCAGCGACAGTGCTTTCGCAATTTCCACGAGTTGCTGATCGCCCACTCGCAGTTCATGAACGAGTTGCCGCGGATGAATTTCGCAGTCGAGTTGGTCGAACAACTTCTGTGATTGTTTAACCATCTCAGCATCATTGAGAAATCCCTTTGTGCTGATTTCTCGCCCCAAGAAGATATTGGCAGCAACGCTTAACTCTTCCACCAAATTTAATTCTTGGTGAATAATGCTGACGCCGACTGACTCGGCATCTCGCGTTCCAGAAAAAGCCGCCTTCTGTTCATTAACAAGAAATTGTCCTTCGTAGTCCGTTAAGACTCCCGAGAGAACTTTCATTAACGTGCTTTTGCCTGCACCATTCTCGCCACAAATCGAATGAAACTCTCCCTGTCGAACATCGAATGAAATATCATCCAACGCTATCACGCCGGGAAATCTTTTCGTGACATTTTGAAATTCAATGGCAAGCATGAGTAGGCAATTCATTCAAGTGTAAGTTCTTCGTCTCACAACTTTAGAATGTTCACCTCACGGATATCAAGTTCTCAGGCGGAGATGTTGCGAGAGAAACTAGATGAGGATGAACTTGCCGTGCCTAAAGATGCAAAGACAGAGATGAGAGATATGGAGCAGGCGTAGCATTTCCCGTCGGGAAGATCAGCGAATTGTATTATCTGAAAGAATCGACACATCTATCCACTTGCTTGCGCGTCGTGCTTGTAATTACATGTCAATTGCTGACTCTTGTACTTATGCTTTGTTTTGAAGTCTTTCAAATTAAAACGCAAAGGCGCGAAGTCGCAGAGAAATGAAAGATGTCGGCAAGAATTCTTTGCAGCTTCGCGGCATTGCGACTTCGCGTTGAAACATGTTTCAGGACTCTGCTTAGATAATTCGGAACGATTGCATTGAGTCTTGGTGCTATTCAGAAATTTTCTCTAAAACCTGGCCTACGGTTGTATTTCGCAACTCATAAGTTATTCAATTCGCAGGTTTGACCCAGTCAGGTCCGTTCATGTGCTCTTCTAATGAAACCGGGTCGACGCTATTCAACTTGTCAGGCTCTTGAGCGAGTTGTGTTTCTTGTTGTGGAATTGGTGAGAATGCAACAACAGGTGGAACGTCAGCATACTGCATGGCTGCCGCACCGGTTGTGCCGCGTGTGATTTCAGTCTTCAAAGCACCGCTGCGAAATGGACCTGTTCCAGCAACATACCAGTTGTTGTCTTGCGACTGGGCAAGACTCATTCCGCCGGTTCCAAGAGCTTGTCCCGTCGCAGTCTCATAAGCGACTAGACCAACTTTGGCAGTCCCCAATTGACTCTTACGTTCAGCTAGTCGGACCTCAGGCAAAGTGACGACACCGGGGAGAACAATTTCGGGTACACCGATGAACGAATCAGAGGAAAATGTTCCGACTGCACCTGCTCGAAGTTCTACAGTGACCTGGCTTTTATCGGCAGAATCGACCAGTCGACCACCCGCTTTGAGGATACGATGCCGCACCGATGCAATCAAATACGGCTTATCGACACAGTCGACGTACTTCTCATTCAGGAACACCTGATGACCTCGAAACGGAGTAAAGTCAATCTTGTCGAGCGATTGATCGACCGCGTTTGAAATCAATAGCTGTTCGGTGGAAGTCCTTGCTGTGTTTGAGGTTTTGGCTGCGGTGCAACCGACTGCAACAAACGAAATTAAAGCAATGGCACTACAAATGTGAATACGCATTCTATCTCCTTCCAGGCGCGCACTGGCAGCCTGAGACACCCGCATGTCTATCATTTGAAAAGTATGTTTGAAAACTGAGGGTTCAGAAAAGAACCATAAGGCATGAGACGTGAAGTGACTTTCCGTCTATAACTAATCAGAATCATGGTCAAGTTCAATTTTCAACAGTTTTTCAGACAATAGGAGTTCGAATTCATGGATGAAAATCACTTCGACCTACCGCCATACACCCATGTTCCAGGAAAGACACCGCACCCATTTTCAGATCCAGCAGGGCACTCATTCAGTCAAAGTGTTGGAGAGGGCAAAGACTTAGATGTCTGTTTGCAGCGAGGGTTATTTCTCTTCGAGAACAGCTATTTCTGGGAAGCTCACGAAGCTTGGGAACAGGGCTGGATTCTACTCGGAAGAAGTGGCGCACAAGCAGACTTTGTGAAAGGACTCATCAAGCTGGCAGCGAGCGGTGTGAAATGCCTCGAAGAAAACAAAGCCGGAGCCGAGCGGCATCTAAGACGAGCGAAAGAGCTATTTCACTCGACACCCAATGCGATTCGAGAAGAGTATTCTTTGAAGAAGATCTCTCCAGAAGAATTGGTGAAACAAATTGAAGAACGACTAAGTTCGCTGAAAGAGTGACGACTCAATACCATTGATAGGCGTATTCTTTGAATTTCTCCCACTCATCGATAGGGGCTTGCCGACCTCTTGCTTCAACCGACAATCCAGTCTTGACAAATTGATCTAATAATTGCTGACGCACAATTTGATAAGACGTCCAATGCTTGAAGTCATCATCGCTTTGTCGACGGGAATCTGAAAGCGAACCGTTGTTCGCCATTATCGATTCCAGTCTTGCTCGTACTCCATCGCGAATGATTTCATCTTCACAGTCCAATAAAGGGACCAGCGCCAACCAGCCACTCAAGTTCACTGGGTGTTCGGTGATCTGGACAGCAGGAGCCAGATTCCCATTAAGAATTTGGTTGGCGTTGTACGTGTGAATTAAATAGTCGACTGGCGTCATCGTCAAGCAATAGATTGCAAGAACGAATGCCCACAGTT
>JABJMI010000832.1 GCA_018659505.1 Planctomicrobium sp. | reverse complement strand
TGGATTTAGACACCGTTTTAGTCTCCCGTAGCTGCGTTGTATGCAGTTCCTGATGCGAGGATCGCAGACATTGGGAAGCCTTTTTTCTTCCGAGTCATTGCACCTCCGCCAACGTCAGCTGTCTCAAGTCTAACATTACAAACCGCGTTGTAGCCTTCATTCCGTGCAGCCTCGATCAGGCGTAGCACCGATTCACGTCGAGCTCTTTCTTGCATCTTCTGAAAGCTACGTACTTCTCCTCCGAAGATTCCACGCAGCGATGCAAAAAATGTTTTCGGATAATCACTGGCGATCACTGTTTCTCCATACACGATCATCGGTGGATGAGAACTCGGTACTGCTGCCGGGAACGATTTGATCTGAGTGACAATGATATCGCTGGACTCTTCCTCGCGTCGTTCCAAACTGCGGAAGTGTCGATATTCCGTAATTCGACCACCAAGGATGCCAATCAGTGGAACCGTAATTGCAAACAAAATCCCAACGATAGAAAGTATTAGGCTTACTGCTTCTTCATTCACAACCTATCTCCTGTAGAAAAGAATGATGACTAAGTTTCGAAGAGAGGAGTGTTGATTAAGCTTGCTCGACCACGACAGCTGTTCCGTAAGCGTATAATTCGGCAGCACCTTGAGTCACCGCACTCGTGGTAAAGCGAACATTGACAATTGCATTGGCACCAAGTTCTTCAGCCTGAGCCATCATTCGCTCCGTCGCTTGTCTCCGCGATTCGGTTAGTAACTCGGTATAGCCCTTTAGTTCCCCCCCCACGACGTTCTTCAAGCCAGCCATGAGGTCGCGTCCTAAGTGTTTCGCGCGAACAGTATTTCCCTGTACGATTCCACGAATTTCTGCGATGTGGTAGCCAGCAACAGTCTCAGTATTAGTGACGATCATTTGAGGAAAATCCTTGTTCAGAAGTACTATTTAATAGGTGAAGTAAGTTCTACGAGTCTCGATGAGAAGTGGTTCAGAATTTTGGACACGATTGTCAGGAATCAATCCGATTCTCAAAAATAGCGATAGGCTATTTGATTCATTCGCAATGACTGATGTGTCTACATCTTATTGTCTCAACATAGCTTATGTAACATCAACAAACATGAATTGAAGCAACCTGAGTCAACCTCTGCAAGTCACCGAGAAATTGGTTGAATTCGAGACCGTGTTAACTTAAGACTTCTGCATAAGTTTTGCGGATTGTTCGCAAAGTACGGAATATTTCAACGGAGTATGCTATGACGAAGATGAAACTCAGGGGAACATTTTTGGCAGCAATTGCCTGCACAGTTCTATTTGTAGGAGCCGAATCTGGATCAGAAACTAAGCCACTTACTGAAAATGTATTAATTCAGCAGATGTTTGCCTCGGCAACAAATCATCGTGCTCGCTCAGGCATGTTTGCTCAAAATCTCGATGAAGGTCTTTGCCAACAAGCTCAAAACTGGGCGAACAACATGGCAAACCGAAACATGATGTATCACGGCGGCGGAGAGCAAGTTGTTGGTTGGGGATATGGAAGTCCAGAAGCCTGTATTCAAGGATGGATAAACTCACCCGGTCACCGCATGTGGGTTTTAGGTGGAAACGGAACCTGCGGCTTTGGCGTTCAACGCTCCTGGAGCGGTCAATGGTACTACGCCGGAGTCTTTAGATAAGAAGTTGAATCAATCCCGATTAGCAGCACACTTCAAGTGTGCTGCTTTTTTTATCGAAAAATTACTTCGCCAGTCTTATTCCCGTGAACTGCCAACGTGCTTCGGGGGGAAAGAAATTTCGATAGGTTGGTCGAATGTGTTGACTGTGAGTGGCAACGCTTCCACCACGGAGAACATATTGGTTGCACATGAACTTCCCGTTGTATTCACCAACCGCCCCTGTTGGAGGTCGATAACCAGGATAGGCAGAGTAACTACTACTGGTCCATTGCCAAGTAGATCCCATCATTCCATTTCGTGATCGAGTCGGATGGATTGCTTTACCGTGAATCAGTAAATGGTCAACGAATTGTTGATCAACGAGAGAGATTTCTCTCTGCTCTTTGGAGGCAAGTCGCTCAGCGACCTCCCATTCGAATTCGGTTGGTAGTCGGTGACCTTTCCAGCGTGCGAATGCGTCCGCTTCAAAATAGCTGATGTGCGTGACCGGCCAGTCTGGGGCAATTGGAACTAAACCGGCAAGAGTGAACTGCATCCACTGGTTGTCAGCTTTGATCCAATGCAGCGGGGCATTCCATTCATTCTTCTGAACGGTTGCCCACCCCATGGAGAGCCAATGTTCAGGGTTTAGGTACTCTCCGGAATCGATGAATTCTAGATATTCTCCACAGGTCACGAGCGATCTGCAAATCGATGAATCGTGCAAGTACGCTTGATGTCGTGGGTATTCATTATCGAAT
>JABJMI010000629.1 GCA_018659505.1 Planctomicrobium sp. | reverse complement strand
CCAGAAGGGAAGGGGGCAGTAAAAGATAGCTCATTACTATCGTCTGCTAAAGTAGTCTGATGATACGATTTCTAACAAAACGTCTCGGAGCCTGAAGTTGGCCTTAGCGGAGTGCTTGTAGAGCTGTTCAATATTCTCACGGTCTAGAAAGTTAAGCTCACGAGCCATTGCATAGGACAACATGCTCTCTAGGAAAGTTTTAAAAAATCTCTCTTTGTCCTCTATCAGAATTGACTTTAGGCCCTGTGGTCCTTCGAAGGTCCGGCCGTCCATGTGGACAGTTCTTGCATCCACTGGAAAACGTTCCTCCTTTGTATTGCTCTTTGGGGCATAGTTGCTTACGTCAGTGTATTGGTCCCGCCAGCGCCCTAGGACGTCGAAGTTTTCGAGGGCGATCCCAAGAGGATCCATCTTCTTATGACAGATGTTACAGCTGGTATCTGCTCGATGTGCATCGATCGTTTCCTTGATGCTTTCCGTTTTAGTAGGGGGGCTGAGTGCGGAAATCTCAAGGTCATCCGGTGTCTCTAGATGGTCGCCGTAAAAACTCTTCAAGACCCACGCTCCTCGATAAAACGGGTTGGTATATTCCCCGTTGTTAGTTGTCATCAGCATGAAACCTGCCTGTGAAAGTAGGCCTCCACGAAATCGGTCTTTTTTGCTCAGTATTACTTTAGAAAATTCTGATGTGATTTCTTTAGGCCTATAATCTTTCGGTGAAATTTTATTAGCGCCAGGTCTTTTGCTAGGCGACGCAACTGGATGTCCTTCGATTCGATAGATGTAGTTAAGCTCTTGCGTTATCATCACAAAATCGGAATCAATAAAATTCAATAAGCTCAAATTGCTCGCCAACAATTCCCTGAAGAACTCAACTGGTTCTTCTTTGATCTGATTCCGGACAAGGTCAAATTCATCAACAGAGAAAATGCTTAGATCTGGTTCGACGATCTTGAGTTTTTCAAGATCGAGCCATTGATGAACATAGTCTCTGATAAAGCGATCAGTTCTTGCGTCCTGTAGCATTCGAAGCGCCTGATCACGACGGGTTTTGGGGTCCTTTAGTTTTCCCTGTTTCGCCAGCTCGTAGAGGAACTCGTCGGGCAAGGAATTCCACAGGAAATACGACATGCGTGCAGCGATTGCGAAATCATCCAAATTCTCTAATTCCCCTTCTTGCTTGAACAGGAACTTCGGGGAACACAACATTCCGCGAATGCCTGCCTGAAGACCTGAGAAAATGCTTTGGTCTAGGGTAAACGCTTTCGTGGCAAGCTTATAGAAATGCTTCATCTCAGCGTCGGAGACCGGACTGCGAAATAGTTTGCGAGCAAGTTTCCTTAAAATCGTCTGGCAGGCCTCAGAGTCAGCAGATGCATCTATGTCTTTGCAGTAGGTTTTATAAAAATGTGTATCCGGTGGCCATGAATCATAAACTGGTCCTGTAATAGTCGCTGTTTCAATACAGAACATCCGCTGAAGCCCCCCTCCTTTGACCGAATTACATCTGAGAACAATCGTGTCATCTGACGACAGTTTCGTTGTGAAACCGATGCTGGGATCGAAGTCTTGCCAAGCAGCATTTTTGGGGATGACAGTGACGATACTTTGTCCTACGCCAGAGTTTTTACGGAGGAAGTAGCTCATCGAGTGGTCGGTCGCCAATTTTTCGTCAGCATTAATCTCTGAAAATTCCTTAACGGCGGGCAACCTTTCTTCAGCTCGGTTTCCTGCAACAAAATTGGCTTGGATATAGAACCCCTCTGGAACAATCCGATAAACACCACTCGTTTTGACCGATGGGTTAATTTTTATTTGGATGGATTGGGTTGCAAATACTAGGGGTCGTGATTTTAGGGACAGCGTAGGTGCAAAACCGTTGGTGTTGTCCTTGTGGCTGTGCGTATCAATGTCTGTGTCTTTCGTCGAGTAGACAATGGTGCGTGGAGCAGGTTTATCGCTGACAACACTCTCGGAAATAAAGTTCGCAACATTGAAGTAGGACTCCATATCGACAACCGACATATGAAGGTTGTCGGCGTTGTTATTAAAGCCAGCTTCGATGCTATCAAGTGGCAACCGGTCGATCAGTGAGAAGTCGGTTCCAAAGACATCATTCACCGTATTTTGATATTCGACTCGACTCAGCCGTTTTAGCATTCCCGGCTTTTGCTCCTCCGTGAGTCGGTACAGTTGATTTCCCAATACTTTCTCTAATACTTTGATTTGATCGATTTCTGGACGCTTAGGTGCATCTTCCGGCGGCATCTCTTCAGATTCGATCGCTGTATAAATATCATCTAAGAGACTGGGATCGTTCCATTTTTTCAGGTTAATCTGATCCAGACGGAGGCCACCCTTACTCTTCTCTGGTCCGTGACAAGAAACACAAAACGTATTGAAGAAATGTTGCGATTGCATCCGCTCATCTGCCATGATGCTCGAAATATGGGCATCGGCAAAGAGCAGTAATAAAACTGCAAGCTTTGTGATTTTTTGATTCAGCATAATATCACAATGCGATGCTCTTCTTGCTATTGCCGAACCGATCTCGTTCGATGCCAAATTGCTGAAGTATTGAGAGATAGATGTCACAGGTCGTCTCACCTTTGCGAATGATATGGCTGCCGTGATTTGTGAATTTTCCGCCGGCAACGAATACTGGAATTTCATTTCCGTTGTGAGGGCCCATCCTCTGGCTCACGCTATTGTTCCCTGTGGAGACGCTGATCGTCTCGTCCATCAGAGTGCCTCCGGATTCGGTTCTCGTGCTGGCGAGCTTATCGTAGAAGTTCGCCATCAGTGAAAAGAACGAAGAGTCATATTTCGTCAGACTTACGCGTGCTTCCTCGGATTTGTTGATGTTGTGTGTCGTGAGGTGATGGTCATTGTCGAGTCCTGTCATATAGAAATTGACCACGCGTGTGACATCAAACTTGAAGGCCTTGTAAACCATGTCGAATGCAATGCCGCGTTGAATCTGACGTGGGTTTGTCAGGAATCTTT
>JABJMI010000369.1 GCA_018659505.1 Planctomicrobium sp. | reverse complement strand
TGTTTCGCCCTGTGCGCATGGTGTTGGTCAAAATTCAAGCAACGCAGAGGGAATGGGCGGGGCGAACACCGTGGTGAGATTTCGAGATATTACTGACGGAACTTCCAACACTGTCGCGGTCGATGAAATTCGTGGGGGACTGAATGATCGAGACCTGAGAGGGAGTTGGGCAATGCCGGGACTTGGATCAGGTACAGCTGCGATGTTCAACGATGCCAGTGCTCCAAACAGCAAAGAACCGCAATCAGATGACATGGAAAACTGTGCGGTGGCAGGTTTGTTGGGTGTGCCACCAATGGGATGCTTTGATAACAATTCGACAGGTCAAATGACTGCTCGTAGCGTTCACACCGGAGGGATTCAGGCACTCTTGGCAGACGGTTCAGTACGGTTCATTAGCGAGAACATCGACTTCAGTAAAAATCCCAGTGGCTGTGGTCCGGCAGATCAGCGCGGCGTCTGGCAACGAATTCATACTCGCGGAGGCGGGGAGGTTGTCAGTGAATTCTAAACAAGTTTTCTTTTGTATCATCATGAGCCTCTTAGCGGGATGTGGATCATCATTACCTGATCTGGAGAAGATTCGGGAGCAAATGACATCCGAGCAACTCGAAGTTGGCGACCCGATCTCCAATAGTGTCGGCATGATTTTGGTTCCGATTCCAGCGGGGGAATTTCAAATGGGAACAGCCGTTCCGCAGGGGAAAGGTAAGGAGAAGCCACAACTTCCTCCTGGTGCCGAAGCGGAACTTCCACAGCACACAGTCAACATTTCTGAGCCATTCTACATCAGCATTTGCGAGATCACGCAAGGACAGTATGAACAGGTGATGCAAGAAACTCCTTGGATAGATCAGCCACTCACGATAGAAGGAGCAAACGTCGCAGCGTCTTATGTGAGTTGGAAACAGGCGAATATATTTTGTAAGAAACTGAGTGAACTCGAGAAGGTCACATATCGTCTTCCGACAGAAGCCGAATGGGAGTATGCCTGCCGAGCCGGCACGACAACTCCCTTCAGCTTTGACGAATTAAAACAATTTCAAGAGTATGCTTGGGTTGATCAGAATTCATACAAGAGTGGCGAACAATACCCTCATGCCGCTGGTCAGAAACTACCCAATGCTTGGTCGCTGTACGATATGCACGGAAACGTCTGGGAATGGTGCTCCGACTTCCATGGCTCTTATGCGGATCAAGTGAAGTCTTCGAAGGACAAAGTGTTAACAGATCCAAAAGGTCCGGAGAAAGGTTGGCAACATGTCTGGCGCGGAGGAGGTTTCGCCGAGAACGCCAGCAATCTCCGCTCAGCCGCGCGCAACAGCTACGGTCGTGTCGGTTACCGCCCAGAATTCATGACAGGCTTCCGGGTCGTCAAGGAGATTCCATGAGATCAATACTGAATTCTTGCAAGCATATTGCCTCACGACCGTACGTCATCACAAGCAGTTCGTTCGTTGTGGCGTTGTTGACTTTCTGTGCCGTGATTGTGGTGACAAGTTCACTCCATGCAGACTGGCTGCAGTTCCGTGGTAATAATTCCAATGGGATCGGTATAGGTTCGCCGCCTGTGGAATTTGGTCCGGGAGTGAGTGAACTCTGGAGAACAGAAGTTGCTCCAGGTCATAGCTCTCCCTGCATAAGCGGCAATCGAATTTTCTTGACGACCTACAATGAAACTAACTCTTCTGTCGCAACTGTCTGTTTAAATCGTTCGACAGGAGACATTCTCTGGGAACGACCAATTCAGGTCGAAGCATTAGAGAAAGGGCATCCGTCGTTTAATCCCGCGAGCAGTTCGCCATGTTGTGATAATGAACGTGTGATTGCCTACTTTGGGTCGTTTGGTCTCGTCTGTTTTAACCATGAAGGTCAACAACTGTGGGAGAAGCAGCTGCCGTTAACGAAGTCGTTCGGTGGAAATGCAACATCACCGATGATCGTGGGTGAGAATGTCATTCTGTATCGCGGCAACTACGTCGATCATTATTTACTCTGTCTCGATAAGAATACAGGACAAGAGAAGTGGAAAGTTCCTCAGCAAGAGAAATTCACTGGAGAGATGGCGTGTACCGCATGTCCCATCGTCGCTAACGGAAAGCTGATCTGCCATACCGCAAGATCGGTGCAAGCATTTGACATCGAATCAGGAGAGCGAGTTTGGATAGTGAAATGTGCCACAACTGCGACGAGTACACCTGTTCTGGTAGGTGATGAGGTGATCGTAGCTGCTTGGAATAAGTTGGGAGAACCTGATCTGCGACCTCCGTTTCCGAGCTTCGACGAACTCCTTTCTGAGCATGACAAAAACAGCAATCAATTTGTTGAGCGCGATGAATTCCCCAAGCTCTGGATCTTCCATCGTCCCGAAGGTGCCGAAGCAGCCATGAACGGCGCACCCGTTTCCTGGAAACATGCCAACAAAGACGGCGACATAAAGATTGACCGCAACGAATGGACGAAGACAGTCAAAGAGCTTGAACAGTTTCGTTCCGGCTACCAATCGCATGGTCTGCTCGCCATCCCGCTCAATAGTCGAGGATTCGTCGATGCGGATCAGGTT
>JABJMI010000826.1 GCA_018659505.1 Planctomicrobium sp. | reverse complement strand
ACATGGATCATTTCTTCCAATGAAGGCGTAATGAGTCCCGAGAGACCAACGATATCTGCTTTATGTTCCTTGGCCGCCGTGAGAATTTTCTCAGCGGAGACCATGACTCCCAGGTCGATGACATCGAAATTATTACAACGCAAAACCACACCCACGATATTTTTGCCGATATCGTGAACATCACCTTTGACGGTGGCGAGAACAATCGTTCCACGACCTGATGCCTCTTCAAGCCCGGCGTCAATTTTTTCTTGCTCCATGAACGGTTCGAGATATGCCACGGACTTCTTCATGGCACGGGCAGATTTGACCACCTGTGGCAGGAACATTTTCCCTTCACCAAAGAGTTGACCAACGACACTCATGCCATCCATCAGCGGTCCCTGAATGACATTCAACGGACGTCCATGTTTCTGACGTGCCTCTTCGGTGTCGACTTCAATATGATCGGTGATCCCTTTCAATAGCGAATACTTTAACCGCTCTTCGACAGACTCATTTCGCCATTCTGCAATGGCGGCTTCATCTTTCTTACCGGAGTTCTTCGCTTTGACTTCTTCTGCATAGTCAATCAAGCGATCAGTTGCATCGTCTCGACGATTGAGGAGAACATCTTCAATAAGTTCGCGAAGCTTTGGTTCGATCTCGTCATAGACTTCAAGTTGCTCGGAGTTAACGATCCCCATGTCGAGACCGGCGTTAATCGCGTGATACAGAAAGCAAGCGTTCATCGCTTCCCGGACGACGTTGTTGCCACGGAAGGAGAACGAAACATTACTCACGCCACCAGATGTCTTCGCGCCGGGGCATTCTTCTTTAATGCGTTTGACCGCATCGAAAAATTCGACAGCGTAGTTGTTATGTTCTTCCATCCCCGTTGCGACGGTCAGGATGTTGGGATCGAAGATGATGTCTTCCGGTGGGAAGCCAATCTTCTCGGTCAATAGGGTATAGGCTCGTTTACAGATGCGAACTTTGTCGTCAGCATCAACGGCCTGCCCTTTCTCGTCGAATGCCATCACGACAACCGCAGCACCGTACTGGCGAATGATCTTTGCTTGTTCGAAGAACTTATCTTCTCCTTCTTTCAGGCTGATAGAATTGACGATTCCTTTACCCTGAACGCACTTCAATCCGCCTTCGATCACTTCCCATTTGGAAGAGTCGATCATGATTGGGACAGTGAGCGCATCATCAGATAAGAGCCACAAGAACTTTTGCATGCACGCTTCGGAGTCGAGCATCCCTTCGTCCATGTTGACGTCGATGATGTTCGCACCGTTCTCGACTTGCGCCTGAGCAACCGAGAGTGCTTCTTCGTATTTCTCTTCACGAATCAGACGCGCAAACTTTCGTGAACCGGTGACGTTGGTCCGTTCCCCGATCATCGTGAAGTTCGATTCCGGTTTCACTTCATAACGTACGAGTCCCGAATAGTTAGAAACTGCTTGAATGTTGCCTGGTTTGCGTGGTGGCAGATCTTCAACAGCTGCGCCGATTTTGCGAATGAAATCAGGAGTCGTTCCGCAACAACCACCAACGATGTCGACCCATTGATTCTCAGCCATGTAGCGAATGTTCGAAGCGACCTCATCCGGGTTCGAATTGAAACCACCCATTCCATCGGGCATCCCGGCATTCGGATAACACGAGATGCGACAATTCGCCAAACCCGATAGCGACTCGATATGTGGCCTCATCTCCTTCGGACCGAGAGCGCAGTTGAGTCCGATGCTGAACAACGGCATGTGCGAAACGGATGTGTAGAACGCTTCCACCGTTTGCCCTGTCAGCGATGTCCCGGTATCAAAGATTGTCCCGGAAACCATGATCGGGATGCGTACGTTTTTCTCAGCGAAGACTTTATCAATCGCAAACAGAGCCGCCTTCATATTGAGCGTATCAAAAGAGGTTTCCGGCAGCAGCAGGTCCACTCCGCCATCAATCAGACCGCGCACCTGCTCTGCGTAGGAAGCAACCATGTCGTCAAACTTAACAGGTCTCGTGCCCGGTTCGTCAGCATTCATCGAAAGCTGACGATTAGTTGGACCAATACTGCCAGCGACAAAGCGCGGCTTGTCAGGAGTCTTTTTTGTGAACTCTTCAGCCACACGTTTAGCGAGTTCAGTCGCAGTCTTATTCAATTCATAGGTCAGGTGGTCGAGTTGATACTCTTCGAGCGTAATAATGCTGGCGGTGAAGGTATCTGTCTCGATAATGTCCGAACCAGCTTCGAGATAACTGCGATGGATGTCGGCTATCAATTCAGGTTGCGAAAAGACAAGGACATCGGCTTGATTGCGCAAGTCGATCGGGTGATCTTTGAAGCGTTTCCCGCGATAGTCTTCTTCGCTGGGGTTATTCGAAAAGATCAATGCGCCCATCGATCCATCGAGCAGAAGAATTCTTTCTGATAGGATCTGATTCAGTTTGTCTTCGGTAGTCGTCATAGAACAGTATTCAGTTAACAATGTCAGTGTGAGCAATTTCGCTGAACTGCGAAATGAACCTGGTGGTCACGTTGACGTAGGCGAGCTCAATATGAGTAGACACAGCTGATGCAAGATCGATGCAAACTTTTCAGCCGAATTCACTTTCGATGGCTGGTTTCATAAAGAACGATCGATATTTAGAGAATCAGATCGCTGAAGACTCGACCAGCGCGCAGGCAATTTTAGAACGCTGCCACGGAGTTGTCGAGGTCTGAAGAATTCCTTGAATAGAGCTTAGTTCACTCTGAATCACAAATTTGAGATGAGCGAACTCAGACATTCTTCAATAGATGAGAAACTGATTGGGATTTGCTTCAAAGTAGGCAACATATCCTTCTTCTGGTGGTCCATTGGAATAGAAATCCGTGAACAGCTGGGTTTGTTCCCCTGTCGTCACAGCATAGCCCAGCGGAATTCGTCCTTGAGAAAACCATTCCCATTGCGTTTGTAGGTCCATGGGTTGGTCTCGATTCTCCATGAGGCACAATCCGGCCAAGCCTGCCGTCCAACTGGCAACCGCGACTGCGAAGTTGGGCCATTCCCAGGTGTCTCCGTCTTCAACATACGGGACGCGGGTCTTTGTCAGTTCGATCACTTGCAGGCGAATCTCTTCGAAAACCGCTCTCAATTCTTTGTCGTTTCCTAAGGTCATGAATGAATCAAAAAGTTCTTGCTCCCAATACCCGAGCGGCATGACAAGAGGACATTCTGGTCCGGTCCATTCTTCTGGATCAGAAATAGCATGAGCATAGTCCAACTCCTGACCAATGTTTCCAAACCAGTTAAGCTCAGAGAGTTCGGTCTT
>JABJMI010000188.1 GCA_018659505.1 Planctomicrobium sp. | reverse complement strand
CGTTAAAAGAGCAAGCTTTCAGCACAGTCATGGGAGGAGTTGCCAGTGCGTTCGATTTAAGCGAAGAAGATTCCGAAACGATTCGCAAATACGATACTGCACCGTTGGTTCGAGCGAGTCAGATCGACAAAAAGTGGAAAAATCACGAACGCTATGCAGACAATTCCAAAAGCTTAGGGAAACTGATGCTGTTAGCGCGTCGACTCTGTGAACGAGGCTGCGGCTTTGTAACAGTGACCACGAATTTTGTTTGGGACATGCACGCTGATCAGAACAATGCCGGAGTTGCAGAAGGGATGGACTACATGGGCTATCCGTTCGATCACGCGATAGCGACGTTTTTAGAAGACGTACGAGAGCGCGGACTTTCAGACAAAATCCTCTTAGTTTGTTGTGGAGAAATGGGTAGAACTCCCAAACTCAATGCTCGAGGCGGGCGAGATCACTGGGGCGGTCTTTCACCTCTCCTTCTTTCGGGCGCTGGGATTCCCCAAGGGCACGTCTTCGGTCAATCGACGCGGGACGCTGCCAATCCACTCTCGGAACCGATTGAGATTCCTCACCTTGTTTCTACGATTCTCAACACATTACTGGATGGCTCTCAAGTCCGCCTGGAAACTGGAGCTCCCAAAGAAGTGACCGACGCACTTTTCGGAGCCCCTATTCCATTTTAAGCTTTTGCAATGCTTCTTTTGTCCGTGAAGGACGTTTCAACAATCTAGTACGCAGATGCCATGAGACAGGACTGTTAAAGCAAATTATTGTTTGCGTTGAATGGATAATTTATGGTCCATCCTGGGACGTTCTTGTTATGCTGCCCCGAGACCTTGCATTCTTCTCCAGGCGCTCATCTGTCCTAAGTGCATCGTCATGTGTCCGCTGACATAAAAAATGTGCATGGCACCTTTCGTTGGGAACAACTCTTTCGTGCGTCCTTCGTTAGGATTCGGTTCCTGGAAGATTTCATCATCTGCTGATTCAAGTTTCGCTAGTGCAGCCTGATAGCCATCGAAATATGCCTTCGTCACGAACTCCATATCAGGGTAGATCGTGCCTTCGGGATCGTCTTGGCAAGTCGCTGTAAAATCAAATAATTCCTGAAATCCAGCAGGGACCGCGAGTGATGAAGCGTCGTGTCCCAGTTGCTCCACAATCTTGGGTGCATACAAGCTCAAATGCCCTAGAATGAAAGCAGGGTGATTGGAATTCACCTCAACACCACCAACATTCGCAAAGCGGGCAAACTGCTCGGGTGTCACGTCTTTCAACAATCGTTCGGTATATCCCAAGCAAAGCTTCAGGGATTGCGTCATCATTACGCCAACGGGGACTGACATCTTCTCTCCAGTTTCTATGAAATTCTTATTGTTGTTGAACAAACAACATACCGATCTGCTCTCACTTCAACAATCAAATCAGTTAATGATTTTCACTCTCTTCAAAAGGGGTTGAGACTTAAGATCTTTCATGCCTAGATTTTGTTCATTGAGGAAAGTTATCGTAGTTGATATGAAGATCAGAGAATGAACTAAATAACGACGCAACAGAACTCCGTTCCTTGCATGTTTATTCATACCAAAGATGATTTATATCGGTTAGTAGAATCAGATGACATTACAAAAACTCACCATCATTGTCGTGGCTGCATTGCTTGGTTTCTCTCGACAAGCCAAATCTAATGAGACCATGGTAGACAAAGACGAGAAAACAACGACGCATTCCTCTGGGCAAAATCAAGCCGAACTCACCATCGACCGAATCTTCGATAAGAATGAGTTCGACCTGAAATCATATCCTGCACGCTGGGTCGAAGGGACGAGTACATACACCGTTCTTCAGGATGTTGAAGGTGAAAAAGATCACAAAGAACTGCGTCGATATCGCGCTGGCGAGGAAGGATTTGAAATACTCATTTCAAGTGAGCAATTGATTCCTGCGGGTGAAGAGGCTCCACTCAAAGTCGATGATTACCAGCTCTCTAAAGACCAGTCTAAAATTCTGATCTATACAAACTCTCAACGAGTCTGGCGAAAGAATTCGCGCGGGGATTACTGGTTGTTCGATTGCGAGAGGAAAACGCTCCAAAAACTCGGAGGAAGTGGACCAGAAGCGACGATGATGTTTGCCAAATTCTCCCCTGATGCAAGCCAAGTTGCTTTCGTTCGAGAGAGAAATATCTATATCGAAAATCTTTCAGATCAGACCATTCTCCAAATGACAAAATCTGTGGACGAGAATGTTATCAACGGAACGACTGACTGGGTTTATGAGGAAGAATTCCAAGTCCGTGATGGATTTCGTTGGAGCCCTGATGGCAAGCGAATTGCCTATTGGCAAATCGATACGACGGGCGTTGAAAAATTTCCGCTTGTGAATAATACGGATACGTTATATCCCAAGGTGACATGGTTTGCTTATCCAAAAGTCGGGCAAGTGAATCCAGCCTGTCGAATTGGAGTGCTGGACTGCGAAACTACCCAAACGCTGTGGCTGAGTTTTCCAGGTGATAATCGGGACCACTACGTCCCCCGCATGGAGTGGGCAGAGAATTCGAAAGAGTTACTCATCCAACAACTGAATCGGCTGCAAAACCATAATGCTCTTTTCATGGCTGACGTCCTGAAAGGAACAGTTGATTCGGTCATAGTTGAAGTTGATGATGCCTGGGTCGATGTTCATGACGAATTATTTTGGATCTCCGATGGTGAACAATTCACCTGGATCAGTGACCGCGATGGCTGGCGACATGTGTATCTCGTCTCTCGTTCCGGCGAAGAAATAGAGTTGCTCACTCCTGGCGAATTCGATGTCATCGAGCTTTTAAAAGTCGATGAAAGGCAGCGATGTTTTTACTATCTCGCATCTCCGGGTGATGCCACTCAACGTTTTTTGTTCCGAGGTTATCTCGACGGAAAACCTTCTGAACGTCTCACCCCAGAAGATCAAGTCGGAGTTCACAATTATCAATTTTCCGACAATAGTGAGTATGCCATACACCGCACATCGAATGCAGATTCACCGGGTTACACTGAGTTAATCAGTCTCCCGAAACATCAGCGTATTAAACTATTGGAAGACAATCGCGAAGTCGCTGCGCATGTCGCAGACCTTGCACTCAATCCGGTTGAGTTTTTTCAAGTTGATATCGGAGACGGAGTTCAACTTGACGCTTGGTGTCATACTCCGCCCGATCTTGACCCTAACGGCAGTTATCCTCTACTCGTCTATGTTTATGGCGAGCCAGCGGGAGCGACGGTTGTGAACCAGTGGGGAGGCAGCAATCACCTCTGGCATATGATGCTTGCTCAGCAAGGCTACGTCGTGATGAGCTTCGATAACCGAGGGACAAACGCTCCTCGGGGACGTGAATGGCGAAAATGTATCTATGAGAAAATTGGAATCCTCCCGCCCAAGGATCAAGCCGCAGCCGTGCGAACCGTCCTCAAAGAAAGACCTTACATCGACAAGAACCGGGTTGGTATTTGGGGATGGAGTGGTGGAGGTTCTTCCAGCTTGCAGGCGGTTTTCAAATATCCTGAACTTTACTCAACTGCAATTGCAATCGCTGCGGTCCCTGATCAACGCTACTACGACACAATTTACCAAGAGCGTTATATGGGGCTGCCAAAGTCAAATCCTGAAGCATTTGAAGAAGGTTCTCCTATCAACTTTGCGAAACAGCTGGAAGG
>JABJMI010000825.1 GCA_018659505.1 Planctomicrobium sp. | reverse complement strand
TCTGTTTCGCCGTAGCTGATTCCCCCTTTGACACCACCGCCTGCCATCCAAGCTGAGAAACAGCGAGGATGATGATCACGACCAAAGTTTGTGCCCAACTTTCCTTGACAATAGTTCGTGCGACCGAACTCACCACCATAGATGACTAGCGTCTCATCAAGCATTCCTCGTTGTTTCAAATCTTTGATCAACGCTGCCGCTGCTTGATCTGTTTCCTTTGCCTGTTTCCGGATGCCGCCAGGAATACCTCCATGGTGATCCCAACCTTGATGATAGAGTTGGACGAAGCGGACTCCTCTTTCTGCGAGGCGACGGGCGAGTAAGCAGTTGGCAGCGAATGTTCCTGGGTTCTTCGCATCTTCACCATACATCTCAAAAGTGCTTGCAGATTCTCCAGAGAGGTCTGTTGCTTCGGGGATTGAAGATTGCATTCGGAATGCAAGTTCATACTGTGAGATCCGCGTTTCGATCAACGGGTCGGGACTCTTTTTGAGTTCCAACTTATGGAGTTGACTAAGTGCATCCAGCATTTTCCGTTTGTTCTCAGTCCCCAGACCTTTCGGATTGTTGATGTACAAGACAGGTTCGTTTCCCGCACGAAACTGAACTCCCTGATGCCGAGATGGCAGGAAGCCGCTGCCCCATAAACGTGAAACTAAAGGCTGCCCCCCTTTGTCTTTCGTCACCATCACGACAAAAGATGGCAGATTTTCGTTTTCGGCTCCCAGACCATAGCTGAGCCAAGCCCCCATGCTGGGGCGTCCGGGGAATTGGGAACCCGTTTGAACATGAGTCACCGCCGGTCCATGGTTGATCGCTTCGGTGTGCAGGCTTTTAATGAAGCAGAGATCGTCTACAACTTCCGCCGTTTTCGGAAACGCTTCGCTCAACCAGGCGCCACTCTCTCCATGCTGTGAGAATTTGAAAGGCGAACCGACCAACGGTAAGCTCGACTGGTTTCCACTCATCCCCGTCAAGCGTTGCCCTTGCCGAACCTCATCGGGAAGTTCTTCACCATGCCGTTCATTAAGAACCGGCTTATAATCAAATGTATCCATCTGCGATGGTCCGCCTGCCTGAAACAGGAAGATCACCCGCTTCGCTTTGGCTCCATGATGTAGCTGCTGAAGGAGACCCGGATCAGCAGTCGCAGAAGAAGAATCTCCCAATTGCGATAAGGCAACCGCTCCCAGTCCCATCCCAAATTGAGAAAGAAAATCACGCCGGGATGCAGTCGCTGAGAACCCAGAACAGCCATTACGATATTGATTCATAAATTCACCAGGAATTGAAATCATCTTTAACTAAAAAATATCCAGAGTGGGTCTGTAAGCCGGGTTCTGTCGGGAGTGGTCATTTCTCTGGGGTGCTGATTGCTCAAGCACCTCGACGCATCCGACCCGGACGTCAAACGCAGCGAACAGCCACGTGTACTGAAAGTCACCCTTCAGTACTTCGCCCTGCTTGGACTTGCTCCCAGCGGGGTTTACCGTGCCAGAGTTGTCACCAACTCCGCGGTGCGCTCTTACCGCACCATTTCACCCTTACCTGCCTGCAATGCAGACATCGGCGGTTTACTTTCTGTTGCACTTTCCCGGTCCTCGCGGACGGTGGGTGTTACCCACCACCGTGTTCTGCGGAGCCCGGACTTTCCTCTGCCGTATTCATACCGAAGTAGAAACGACAGCGACCACTCAACCCACTCTGGATGGTTTGATTATGGCAGGACTCTACCGACTTCGCTACGACAAGTTCGAAAAGCTTTTTCAACGAGTCAATACAATCTAAAGCGGCTGAAGACATACCACCACTGAATTAGAAAAGCTGCAATTAAATAGGCGCAAGAGAATGAGAAATTGAGAGCCCGTTTGCGGAGACTGCGAAGCTGCTTGAGATCAACTACAACCGATTCCCAGAAAATTTCTAAGGTTGGTCGTAACCGTTATGTCTCGTGGCGCAAGAGTTTTAACTTTTAGAAACGTACATCGCGGACAAGAGGAACATTGGAAATGGTCTAACGAACGACGCGTTGAATCTGATCAACATGTAAAACGACTTGCGTTTTGATGAATTGATCTGGAGTAGACTTGAAGCGTCTACGGTTTTCATCACTCGTGAACAAATAGAGTTGTTCATCATAGAATGCACCGTATTGAATATCGCCGGTAATCGCCCGATCTGTTTCCCAGACAACAATTGGGTCGCATCCTAAAAATTGAGGAACGAAACGTTCCGGGGATTTCTTGAATTCGGCTACTAACTTCGCACTTGCGAATTGATACTTTTGCCCTTTGTACTCTGTTTGAAACTGCGGACTCCCTTTCTCCCAACGTCGTGAATCCCACAAAGTCACCGGGCAGTACCCCTCAAGCATGACGATTGACTCGACTGGCTGAGGAGTTTTTGGATGAGAGCCAATAGTTTCTCTGTTTGCCTGATCGATTGCTGAAGCTCTCGATGCAACCAAATCTTCGTACCGAGTACGTGCTCGCATCATCATGCCAACATATTCGGATTGATTGCGATAGCCAGAAGACTGAACAATTTCTTTGCCATTCGGTTCAAGAATAATATCGGTTGGCAAACTGGAAATACCAAATCGTTTGGAGAGGTGTGGCTGGTCTTGAGTGTTGATTTTCACCGCAACAACTGATGACT
>JABJMI010000823.1 GCA_018659505.1 Planctomicrobium sp. | reverse complement strand
TGATGGAGAATTATAACTCAGAAAGTGGATATGGCGAATCCAGTTTTGGGCAATCTCGTGGAGCTTCTAAAAAAGAGAAGATTACGAATGCCTTGTTGGAGGCTTTTGCTACAAACGCCACGAAGCCAGCTTATGAGACACTCGCTTCAATTTTAAGCGGTCAATTGACCGTTGGAGAAGACAAGAATAAAGCAATGGAAATGGCGTTTGTCAAACTTATGAAAAACGTCTCTGATCCAAACAATCCAGCGGAAGATCAACTCCTCAAAGCAATGACTTCACTCGAGTTGGATGGTGCTCCTCCAGCGAAAGAGAAGGACGAAAAACCTGCTGATTCACTTCAGAAAAGTGTCAAGGAATTACACCTCGGTTTTGCGATTACAGCGATGAATGGATTGATCGGCGCCAAGGGGCAGCCATCGAGAGGGAAGCAGAACAACTCTAGCGGATACAGTTCCGGCGAGATGAGTGGTTATCCAGGTGGCAGTTCAAACGGTACACCTGAAAACGGTCAGCCGCAAAACGGCTCAACCCCTGAAGCGAAGCCAATTCAAGTCGCTCCGATTGATCTCAAACCCGAAGAGGCTCCAGCCACACTCTCTTACCTATGGTCCGATGAAATGGTCGCCTATGCGGTTTCCCAATTGACTAAATACCCCGAATCGACCGAAGCCTTCGTCTTCGCTTCAGCAATTCCAGTTCCTGCCGCAAGGGATGCCGTTCGTAAAGCCATCAACGACCATCGACTGGAACCACCCCAAAAATGGTTGCACGAAAGTGTCATTGCCTCACAACTGGCTGATCCTGCAATCCATCTGTTGATCAAAGAGTTTCCACGCGAAGCAAGACCAGGCGGAAATCAGGGTGGAGGTGAAAACGGACTTACAACATCTTCTCAACGACCGGGGCAGAACCGAAACAAGAAAGATGAAGATCCTGACGCTCTTCGTCGAAAAGAAGTCAGCTATGGTTGGATGGATGCCAGTGAGCAAACGCTCGTTTCTCTCATGCAACGAATGTACGAAGGCTCTTTGCGACCAGAAGCCAAACCTTTTGATCCTTCCGGGATTCCCTTTTCACTACACAAGGGAGCCGAAGTAACTGCCTCCTTGCAGTTCATTTTGCCTGATCCTAAGCAACCTTCATCGGAATTGAGTAAAGCTCAACAGACGATTGTGAATTATGTGCGTATTGAATCAGAGACAATGAATCAAAAAACAGTCTTGCATTATCGTAATTCAATGCGAGACAAGCAGGTTGTAACGATCCTGGGCAACAATGGAATGTGGCTTGATGGTCCCGTCAAACCGAATCGAAAAAATGGAACGCTTCGCTCTGTAGACATTCTGCTCTCAAAAGGTGGTGCGAGACCTTCGATAGATCTTAGAAAACAGAATAATGCGGGGGGAGGAAATTCATCTGTAATGTCGGGTGCAGAAGTCTACGCTAGTGAAGGAAATTACGGAACAAACGGGGCAAGCGGAGGCACTCCTGTTATCGAAATCCTAACCGTTGAGATTCCCCCAGCAGTGGTCGAGGAAGAAGCCGAAAAGGTCACGGCAACGAATTGAAGATAGAGTTTAGCAGAAACTCGCTGGTAGAATTGTGATGAGTCAACCAATGAACGAGCGAATTGAAAATTATCGACCAGTCTCTGTATTTGCGCAGGCGGCAATCGTCTTTGCTATTTTGGCTTGTAGCTCTCTCTTGAATTTATGGGGGCTTCTTTTTGTGATTCCGACTATCATTTTCGCAATCATCTCACTCATCCAGTCTCGACGATATGAGCAAACCGGGGCGCGAATAGCCTTTGGGTGCATCCTGTTTTCGATAGCTCTTCTCTTCCTCGAACCGCTACATGTTGCGAATCGTTTTTGGAGCGAATCACCTGCTGGCTATCAGAGAGTCTCGTTTGAAGAACTCATCAAGGCAGGTGAATTTAACTCGATAGTAGGAGAACCAGTCTGCTTGAAAGGTTACGCATTATTTAATCGAAAAATGAATCAACCAGTATTTCAATTTCTATTGTCGGTTGATGGGAATCAGTTTACTTCAGGTCGAGTGGTGTACGTCCAACTTGAAGTTGAAACGGAATGGAAAGATCTTATCTCTCCCCTCGCGATCTCTGGAGTCTTGGTTCCGTTCGAGTCAAACTCTTCGGAAGATCCTGATTACATACTGAAAGACGCAATCGTAAGAAAATCAAAAACGGAGTTTTTAATCAGTCAACGTGTCTACAAAGGATGTTAGTTGCGCACATCCTGGCATTACAGTACCCAGGGAATCTGCGATTAATGAATTATTCATCAAAGATAAATTCTCGCAAACAGTCCCATGGTCATGTTTTGATGTGTGTCCCTTTCTTGATTTACCTGCCACTTTTAGGCCGGTGGTACGATAGCTGCATTGTATTAGTGATGGCATCGATGCCACGAATCTTGATAATAGGAGTCACTATTATCTCAAATACAATTCACAGTAAATTACCAAAGAAAGTACAACGCGAGGCTCAATACCGAGGAAAACTCGGTTTTGAGTATTGACAGAATGATTTGTCATATTAACAATCCGCCGTTGTAAATCTTTCAAAAGGCAGGAAGCCGAATAATGAAGATGAATGGAATCAATTTCTTCGGGAAATCCACATCGGTCCCGACTTCTCAACAAACTCGTTTGGTGAACATACGGATTTATTAAGTCAGCAAGGATTGGACTGACCCTTCACAGATTCATTCTGTTGAAGCTTGAGTTCCCAAATCAGATCTAAGCACTTCCGCATTATCAATGGAAGTATTACGGAGATACCATAATGACACGAAGTCTCGCACTCTGCATCGCGCTTGTGATTGCGTCTTCAAGTTTTGCCGCTGATCCCGAAAACATTGTCTACGATTTCAGTGCCGTTTGGTGCGGTCCTTGCCAGCAGATGGTTCCGCTCGTTGAGAAGCTGAAACGAGAAGGTTTGCCGATTCGTAAGGTCGATATCGACAAAGAAAAATCACTCGCTGAGAAGTACAATATCAGCAGTATTCCAACTTTTGTTGTTGTCGTGAACGGTCAAGAAGTTCAGCGACAGTCCGGTGCGCTCACCGAACCTGGACTGCGACAAATGCTCGCCAAAGTCCCTGAAACTTCGAGCGGCGATCTGATCGCAAGCAATTCCTCTCAGTTAGGAATTCAGCTTGGCGAATCAGGATCAATGACAGCGGATGACAACAACTTTGTTGTTCGCGGCAATGATGCAGAGACTTCAAACAACGCAAACCCAGCACCGTTTATCAACGAAAATCTTTCCGCAGATCCTATGGATTCGAGTGTGAGAATTCGTGTCACCGTCGCGGGCAAAGTGAATCTAGGTTCCGGAACAGTGATTTACAGCCAGCAAGGAATGAGTAAGATTTTGACCTGTGCTCATATCTTCAGGGATTTTGATGATGATTCCAAAATTGAAGTCGACCTGGTTATCAACAATCGATCGCAGCCCTATATCGCGAAACTCGACAACTTCAACGTCGAAGCTGATCTCGGTTTGATTTCCGTCTCAACGACTACTGTTCTGCCAGTTGCGGAGATCGCCAAGGTGAATCGTACTCCAAAATCCGGTGAAGTCGTTGTCGGCATCGGGTGCAGTGGAGGCGATGATCCCACCCGCGAACAACTGCAAGTCACCGCAATCGACCGCTATCAGGGACCACATAACATCGAGTGTACTGGTCTGCCTGTGAGAGGACGATCCGGCGGTGGACTTTTCAATAAAGAGAGTGAAGTGGTTGGAGTTTGTATCGCTGCTGATAAAGAGCAAAACCGCGGTCTGTATTCCGGATTGCTAGCTGTCCATTCTCTCTTAAATCAAAACGGTCTCGCACATCTTATTCAGTCTAAAGAGATTCTGGCAGGAGCCATCGCAACCAACGAAACACCTCAGGCTCCTGGAGTTCCCAGCGACCTTGGTTCGCCTGATAGTAATGACTGGACGAATAACAGTCCCTCAGGTTTTCCAAACGGTGAGCCAAATGTTTCACCCCCGCTTAAAGTTGACCCCATCGACCTTAAAACTGGCGGAGCCGAAGTCGTTGTTATCATTCGTGATCCCAATAACCCGCAGCAGCAAAATCGAGTTGTTATCCTTCATGACGCTAGTCCGAAGTTTGTCTCATTTCTCAATGGTGAACTCGAAGGGGATTCAGGGATCGGAGCAAGCATGATTTCTCATACTGAATCAATCCGAGCAAATTCCCGCCAATTAAAAGTCGCAAGCAACACGGCTCAGCCAAAGATCATCAATGCATCAATTCCGAAACAGTCTCAATTGCAACAGACTTCGCTTTCACAACCAGTTCAACCACGCCGGTATGTGAGAACTGCTCGTTAATGCGAACGTGAAGAGCAAGGAATTGCTACTCATTCTCAGAGCCTTTATGCTTAAATGAAATCACAGCATGTGATCAACATGCTGTTTCATTTCTGTTGCAAAGAGGACGAGCTGATGGCAAAGCAGTCGGAAGAAACGAAACTGAAACGTCGGAAACCCGAAAATCGCCGAGGTGTC
>JABJMI010000510.1 GCA_018659505.1 Planctomicrobium sp. | reverse complement strand
GGTCCGAGCCAACTCAAGTTCGCGCGGCTTCGGCACTCGGAGTAGTAGCAAACGGTATAGCTGACCAATCTGTTGATCCACATCTTCGGGTGTTTCGTTTTGAATCCGATTTGAAAGGCGTTTCGAGCAATATTCGATAAATGGAGTGTTCAACAAAGAGAGGGACTGCACCGGTGTGATTGTGTGTAATCGTCGCGGCAGCATGACAGACGGGTCAGGGCAGTCTAAGGATTCGAGTAATGGATTACTCCCACAGCGTGCCCATAACCGGTAGACCGTTCGCCGGTTCACCTCATCGTTAAAATCTACCTTCGGATCAGGGAAGGTGTGATTGGTTTCCAGCTTCGCTTGCATGTCATAAAAACTTGGACCGCCTGGAGCACGGTTAAGTGCTCCACTGAGCGAGAGCATGGCATCGCGCGTTGACTCTCCATCAAGCCGACGCGAATTACTTCGCCAGAGAAGTCGATTGTCGCCATCAATTTCCTCAGCTGAGGTATTGTGAACATTGGACGCCTGCTGATAAGTGGCAGAATTCAAAATCAGCCGATGCAAATTCTTGAGCTTCCAACCTCCGTTAACGAACCGTTTTGCCAACCAATCAAGGAGTTCTGGATGACTCGGTCGACCTCCGGAATACCCAAAATCACTTGGTGAATCGACGATCCCCAGACCGAAGTGATAGTGCCAAAGACGATTCACTATCACGCGAGGAGTCAGTGGATTGCGAGAATCGGTGATCCACTTCGCGAGAGCGACTCGTCGCTCTGCGTCAGTAGATTCTGAACTCAATCCAAAATCTCCGGACAATCCAGATGTGGAGAATGCTCGGATTCCTTGGGGAGAAACTACTTCACCCGGATCTCGGGAGTTCCCTCGATTGAGGATATGAAACGGAGGCGGCTGTTGTGAAATAACAACGTGTGCGGCGCCTTCGAATGGAGCTCCGGCAGATGATTTTAATTTAATATCCTTGCGTTCCTCGGCTGCCTGGGTCACTCCACCTAACAGCGCAGAGACCTGATAATATTCTCGCTGTGAAATGGGATCAAACTTATGATCATGGCAGCGGGCACAGTTAATCGTGAGTCCTAACAGAGACTGTCCGACCGCTGCGACCATATCTTCAAGCTCATCATGCCGGACAGATTTCTTCATTGCAGCGGAGCCCATTTGGTAACCGACCATGTCATAAGTTCCGCAAACGAGGTACCCCGTTGCAATCAATGAGTCGAGGTCATCCGGGTACAGGGCGTCACCCGCAATCTGCTGGCGAAGAAACTCGTCATAAGGCATGTCACTATTGAGAGCCTGAATCACCCAGTCGCGATATCGCCAAGCGTTGGGGCGTACCCAGTTTCGTTCAAAGCCCTGGCTTTCCCCGAAACGAATGACGTCTAACCAGTGCCGTCCCCAGCGTTCTCCGTAATGAGGAGAAGCGAGAAGTGCATCGACCACATTTGAGTATGATTCTGGACTGCTGGCGAATGAATCGAAATCGATTTCGATCCCCAATGTTTCTTCCTTCCACTTTCCAGATTCCTGCTTCAGTATTGGAGGGAGACCAATTACATCGAAGTACAATCGCCGCAGCAATGTGCGCCCGTCTGCTTGCGGAGAAGGTTGAAGTCCGGAACTCTCTAGCTTTGACAACACAAATTGATCGATTTCATTTCGAGCCCAATTCGCCTGACTTACTTTGGGGACTTCAGGTAGTTCTACAGGTTGCAGCGACCACCAGTCGTATCCAGCTCGATCATCGGTGGAGAAACGAAAAGGATCTATCCGATCAGTTCCCCATTTTGCACCATTTGAAATCCATTGGCGAACAAGCTCTTTCTCAGCCTGCGACAGGGGATGTTCAGGAGGCATCTCATCCGTAGAGATTTTCTCCCATAGCAGACTTTGGTCAGGAGTCCCCGGTGTAATTGTTGCTCCATTCTCTCCGCCCGCTCTGGCAGTTGCCTCGCGAGAAAGATTCAGCCCACCTTTTTTCTCGGACTCGTTATGGCAACTTAAACAGCGAGTAGCCAATAGTGGAGCGATCTGTTCGTCAAAGAAAAGATT
>JABJMI010000821.1 GCA_018659505.1 Planctomicrobium sp. | reverse complement strand
TGACGATGAGTTAGATGAAGCAGAATTCGAAGACGATGAGGAAGAAGACGAATTCGAACAAGCCCTCAATAAACTGACAGAAACACGATTGGTCGCTGATGATTTGCCACCAGATTGGCTGGAGCAGTTTGACTCACTTCCAGATGCGCATCAGGCAGTTTTTCGTCATTTAGACGCCTACGTTCCGGGGCTTTATTATCTCGAAGAAGACGCACAGCTGACTGCCCCTTTCGGACACGATGATATTCTCCCGCACATTACAAGCATTGATCTTGTCCGACTTGGAAAAGTCTCGGCAGACGAACCTTCCCCAGATGCTCTCGCAGAGACAAGGAAGTTCCACGCAGCAATTCGCTCAGCAGACGTTGCTGATGTGCAAAAGGCAATTGCGAGTGGAGCAATTCTATCGCCTGTCGATGGAGATATTTCTGCTTTGTATGCCGCTTGCTACAACTTGGCGTATAAACCATATGAACCACGTTGCGAGATTATCAACCTATTATTGGATGCAGGGGCTGATCCTAACAACAACCGTTCTCATGAAGGGACGGAGTACGCAGACACTCCACTCGCCAGAATCATTGGTCGGCGCCCACCTCTGGAAATCACTGATCCAATTGTGCGTCGATTAGTTGAATGCGGTGCTGATCTGAATCCACCTTCACCATATCCGTTGCAACTTGGAGAGAGACCTCTGCACCACGCTGCGAAGAAAGCTCTCCCGGATTGGGTTACTTTACTGCTTGAGTTGGGAGCCGACCCCTTGATGCCAAGCGAAGCAGGTCGCACGCCAAGACAAAGTGTCGAAGACTTAATCGCAGCCAAGGCGGAAAGCGAGGACTACACTGCGGAAACTGTCGAGCAAGAACGCAAAGATTACGCGCCAATTCTAAATATGCTAGAAGAAGCGGAGCAAAAGAGTTAATTCGTACCTGTGCTATTGGGGTATCTTGAGCTTTGATACCTCGGAAATCGATATTGGCAGAGATTGAATCTTTGGTTAGTCTGCAATTCCTATCTCTATTTCTCCTTGAGTTAATTTCAAATTTCACGTACTGGGAAGGATTCCCATGCGACGTTTATTCTGTTGCATTCTCGGACTTATTTGTCTGTCGAGTGGTTGCTCGATGCTGGAGTGGGTACGCCCACATCAATTGTATAAGTTGAATCGTCAGCCATCGATGGCTCGCGATGATGCCTATTTCAGTATTCCTGCGTCTCCCGTCACAGAACAGAAGACAGCTGACGCGAATACACATTTTGTAAAACCTTTTTGACCTCTGAGTTAGCATAGGTTTCAACGGCAATAACAGGATAACAACGTATCTGTGAAACGCCGAAACTCTCGTTGACTTATGGTCTTCAAGAATTTACTAAATCCTAATTCCCAACTCCTAATTCCTTGTCTGAGCGAGAGATCGCTGGCAAATCACATCTCCACTTCTTCGGTATATTTAATTCCCGCTCCTGCAGAGAGTGGATCTTGGTCAAGGATGACTCTCCATGTTTGAATACCAACCTAGTCGTCATCCGTTACAAACCTTTCAATTTTGGTTTGCGGTCTTAGTCTGCGCAGGTGGAGTTGCAATCTGGCGCTTCGGTGGATTTGGGAGTTCTGATCAAGTCGCTGAGAAAGAGATTTCTTATGGCGAAAACTTTGAAGAAGAACTGCCACCCCCACCGTTCGATCAACTCGATCTCGGTGAGAGTTTCGAATTAACGGGTCTCTCCCCTGCCCCGTTACAGAACGAGGAGCAATCATCTTCCAGTTTCATGCAATCATCAGCAGGATTTGCAGGAGCTACCGATACGGAGTCAGCTTCGCCGCAGGCAAAACCATTTCCAGGTTCGAGTCATTTACAACCAGAACAAGCTCCACAGAATTTTGAACTTTCAAGTACAGAGGGGAACATCCTGCGACTGAGCGGAGAGGAGTCTCAGTCAGAGGTTCCACTCAAAACCGCGAGTCTTGATCTCCCAAATCTCAACCAAAGTGTCAGTCCTCTCGCCGTCACGTCAACAGGTATCGATTTGGTTGAGATCGATGAGATGATCGCTGCCG
>JABJMI010000820.1 GCA_018659505.1 Planctomicrobium sp. | reverse complement strand
TAAAAGGTGATGATTCCGGGCGAGTGATATGTACGGTCGCCTCGCGAACAGGCTTCATCTGTTGAATGGTTCGTCCGAGTCGTAATTCTTGCTGCCGCAACAAACGAACTTGATTCATCGCAGGATCAGACCACAAACTGCCTGTGACCTCTGATTCTGTATTAGTTTCTGCTCCGATCAAATCTCGCACTGCCAAACGTGCTTGGCTATGTTCTGAGTGAGAAACCGAAATCGATGAGCCTGCGAAATTGAGTTTGTATCCGATTCCGGATGACTCTAATGCACTGGCATATTCAGAGGTTTGTGTCGGAGCTAAATGGTCCGCCAGTACCACGTATTGTGGCTGCATCGCCCAGTACCCAATCCCGACGACACTGCCGACTGAAACGACAATTGCCAAGACAATAGAAATTCGTTGAGTCTGCGACCAACGATTCCAGATTGCTTTTAATTGAGTTGAGAGTTCCGTCAGGAAGCTCATGGAAAACCTGTTTTGAAAGAGTTTAGGGGCTAGAATTTCGTAGGGTGGGTGGAGCAATGCGTTAATGAACAGGTGGGTTACGTTCTCGATTTTCCCGATGAAGCACAGTTGGTTTTATTTCTCGGCTCATTGCGTAACCCACCGTACATGTGGATCGTCGAACTTCACCCACCCTACTTCTACTTGCCCCTCAAACTTGCATCCGCATCACTTCCTGGTAACTGGTAATCAGCTTGTCTCGCATTTCCATCAGGAAGCGAAACGAAAGGTCGGCTTTCGCCATGTTCGCTGCGATGGCTTGTAGATTGTCCGCTTCACCGCTGGCGAGTTTCTGAACATCGCCTGCGACGACATGTTGTTGTGCATCAACGCTTTGAATCATTTCGCTTACCATGGAAGCAAACGGCAGCTCTGATTCCTTCTTGCGATTGACGGTCGCATTTTCAGAATGCAACGTGTTCGTAATGACAGCAGGGTTTTGGGAGAGTGCATTCAGGTTCATGTTATCTTCCTCGCATCAGTTCGAAGGTCTGTTCAGCCATCTTTCGAAATGTTTCCAACGACTTGAGATTTGCTTCGTAAGAACGACTGGCGGTCATCAGATCGACCATTTCCATCGGGAGTGCCACATTCGGCATCTCCACAAAACCTTGCTCGTCCGCATCGGGATGCCCAGGGTTATAGACCTTCGGCAGCGGACTTTGATCCGCCTGAACTCCAACCACATCGACTCCGCCAAGCTGTGTCTCCCCGCTGCTTGCAGCACCGAATACCTTGTTTGCGTTTTGCATCTGCGCGGAGAATATCACTTGCTGACGGCGGTAAGGTCCGCCTTCGGGACTTCGTGTCGCGTTTGCATTTGCGATGTTGCCAGCTGCAACTTCCATACGTGTCCGCTCGGCTTTGAGACCAGACGCTGAGATTTCGGCAGCTGCAAAAACATTTCCAACTTTCATAAGTTGCCCTCCCTGGCAAGACTATGTGATCAATCAAACTGAACTTTTAAGACTGCATCGCGCGCCGCATCGAATCCAAATGGCTTGCCATGATTTGCGAGTACATCTGGAAAAGCATCGAATTCTCACTGAGTTTTCCAACCTCTTGATCAAGGTCGACATTGTTCCCATCCATGCCGGCTGCTTCTGCTTCACCGGGACCGACAGTTGGTAACAGCGAGAGATTCTCACTACGTTCACGCTTTGCTTTGAGAAGTTGCTGATCAAAGCTGACGTCCAGCCGTTTATAATTTGGAGTGTTGGCGTTCGCGAGGTTGTGACTGATCACGCGATGCCTTAATTCCGAGACTTCTGCGAGTGCTGCGACTTGATCGATATGTGTGGGGAACTGGATCATGCCATTCTTATCGGACTGACCACTTCAATCGGCTTAATCGTCATAACCGAACAGGCATGATTTCCAACCAGTGAAGTGAATCAACTCAGAGCAGCGTATGAATACGTTGAGGGGAGTTGAGAGCTCACGATTCATCGCTTCGCAGCACTCAGCAACGGGTGAGTGTTGACCGCACCGGAAAAGATTTCCTGAAGTGCGGAAGAATGTTCCGAGAGAACATTCAATAAGTATCGAACGGGAATTAACTGATTCGATGTAACTCCATGCTTCTTCATTTGTTGCAACATCGCGTGCAATTTTCTCTTTGGGATCTCTTACTTTGGAACGATCGCTGCATAGTTCTTAACTGTGACTGATCGAACGTTCCTACAAGAGATTGAATCTCATGCTGTTGCCTGTCCTGACTACCCCAAGTTCGACTTCCATTCCTCAATCGCAGGCAGTGGAAGCGAAACCAAAGTCCGCTAACGACGGTGAAAAGGTCGAGCCTTCCAGTTTCGAAGATGCAATTTTGTGGTTTCAAATTCAGACAGCAACAATTGAAAACAGACCGCTGACACCGCTTGAAATTGATCTTGAATCATCACAAATCCCGTCAGCTGAGATCGTGTCGACTGAAAACCTGCCGGTGGTTCTTGGTGAAGAATCCAGAGCTGAGTTTAAGCTGGAGAAACTTCCTCAACAGCAGATCGATCCAATCGAGTTACAACCTCAACAGTCGAGCAGCGAATTCACTCAGTACATGCTCGAGGATGACGGAGAACTCGCTGCTCCAGAATTGCAATCGCAAAAGATAATATCTCTGCAGTCCGATTCTCAATCTTTTTTAGAAAAAGCTGAGCTTACCAAGTTAGAAATAGAACCAGACTACATACCACCAGAAGCCCAACACGAGGCAGAAGTTGCAACCTCCACGGAGGCCCAAGCAGTTGATCATAATTCAACTCTCTCGCAGGATCCTACCGCGTCATCCATCTCTGAAGCATTACAACCAGCCAGCAAAACTGTTCAATCAGTGACGCAGCAAGTCGCTGAGCAGACGATGGCTCAAATTGCAAATAACTCGAACAAGCAGGATTCTTCGTTCACTGTCAGACTCGATCCTCCGGAATTGGGTGAAGTTCTTGTGAGTCTGAAGAAATCTGAAGGGGGCATCATCATGCGTGTCGCTGCAATTGAGAAAACAACACAAGCATTGCTGCAACTGAACGAACTCGACCTCTCGCAAGCAATGACCGAACACCAAGGCGACGTCACGATGGAATTCGGTTCGCAATCTGATTTCGAGAGTTCAATGTTCTCGGAGCAGAATGAGTTTGTCACTCAAAGACATTCCACGTCGAGGCAGCAAGCTACTTCGACGCAATCCAATTCGCCTCAGAATTCATCGTCAATCAAAGAAACGCTACATAACTTTACTGCTTAGTGTTCATGAACAAAAAACTCACGCAGATTACATATTATTTTTACAAAGGGAAGCTTGTCCCTTCTCCCCCATGGGCGATTCTCAATCTCAAACAGAACACTGCTATGGGGGAGAAGGTTAGGATGAGGGGGGCGAAGTGAACTCCGAAAACGTGTTTGCAACCTTGTTTTTCATCCCCTCACCCTAGCCCTCTCCCCGCAGCGAAGCAACATTTGAATTCATCGTCGCTTGCGGGGAGAGGGGACAAGAACGGCTCGGAAAGCAGTTTCGTTGAGGGTTGAGGCGTTGAGCGTTTAAAGGATGTTTTTCTCAGGGTCTCAACGATAAACGCTCAACGAACTCATTATTCAATCTTTCATCAATCACGAACAAGGATGATCAGATGGCAGTCTCTGGCTTCAATGCCGAACTCGGACAACAACAATTCCTGGAACTGATGGTCAAGCAGTTACAGTATCAAGACCCGTTAGAACCAGTTGGTCAGCAGGAATTCCTGCAACAGATGGCACAGTTCTCAATGGTCGAAGGTGTCGAGCAACTCAATACACAGTTCGCGGATGTGCTGAAGTTGCAAACTCTCAATCAGGGAACAGACCTCATCGGTCAAACGGTCGAATACCAAGACGCTGCGACCGGGGACCGAGTTCAAGGTCGCGTTAACGAGACGCGCGTGATCGAAGGTCAGCTGACGTTATTAGTCGACGATCAACGAATTCCGCTGGCGGCAGTCGATGCGATCATTGCAGCCGATCCTGCAAACTAATTCAATCCACGTGCTGCGAAGCGATGAATC
>JABJMI010000819.1 GCA_018659505.1 Planctomicrobium sp. | reverse complement strand
GACCTTCTGCGTTGATTCCGTGTCGGGAACACCATCAAAGGCCGTCAGAGTCCCGATTGAGGTTTCTAACTTATCGGGCGTTGCGATCCCTTCGGGAACCGGCGTCGTCATTTTCAGCTTTGGAGGCTGACCGTAGCCAATGGATGAAATCAGGCTCAGCATCACGGTCATTAGCGGTGTTAACCGCGTGAAGTAAATCATCGTGGTCCTCTTTTCGCGTTGAAATGTAGCGCAACGATGCGCCGTAGTCGTTCGTCTATCGAAAAATATCATTCTTGGTGAGTCTCTTGTTTGTCGATTTTCATGGTAGGTTTTTGTTAGTGGAGGAGGCAAGGATGCCGCGTTCGAATAAGTTAGTTGAAGTTCGACAAATGTTGGGTGACACTCGCCATCAGAGACATACGGCGTCCCTCATTGAAATGTTGATGGATCAAGTCTTGAATTCTGTTTGTCATGAGTCCTTTATTTTAGGCACGACTTTTTTGAATGATCCATTAATACCGGAAGCAGAACTCTACTCCTGCTCTGTAGAACGTTTCCCCAGAATTTCGGGCAAGAGCTTTAGAATTTGCTCAGCAACGAGTTGGTGTCCATTTTCGTTGGGGTGCATTCCGTCTAAGAGTAATTGACTCACGTCCTGCTTTTGGAATTCTGCATAGACATCGACCATAGGGATTTTCTCCTGCTTGGCGATTTTTCGACAACTGGCCGCGAACTCTTTCAGCAACAGGTTGAAACCGTCCTCGTCCTGTGGATTGTAGGGGGGCTTGCCGTACAGTTCTTTCAGCTTGGGAGTCCAGGCTAATGGGTTGGGTGTCATGAGAATGATCGAGACATTACGTTGTTGCAGTTCATGAATGAAGAACTGCAAATTCTGTTCATACGCCTCTTGTGAGACCCGTGGTGATTTCGCTGGTGGTGTTTTCCAAACATCAATGGCAGAGTCGTTGATGCCGAATTGAATAATGACCACAGCCGGTCTTCTATCGAGGACATCCTTCTGAAAACGCTTCCGCGCAGCGACGGTATGGTTTCCAGGAACTCCAGCATTCGTGACTCGTACTGGCTGCCCGGTCTTCCGGAAATGTTCTTGCAGAATCAACGAGTAAACCCGCAGCGACCCACGCGGAGCAGTCGTCGAATCTCCAAACTCCACAACCTGCTGCGGAGATTCTTCTGCCATGCTGACAGATACGAACAAGAGATTCCCTAAGAGCCAAAGACCAAACATTATCCGGTATGCTTTCATCCTTATCTCCTTACCAACGTTTACGAGAAAGATACTTCAAAATTCTGAGATTTGTTGGAGCATCTTACGACATCCTTAGTATGAACGATTACGATGTCAGACAGAGCATTTAAAGTCCAGCCGACAAATAACATTAACATCGAGTTCACCCCATGCGAATCTTCCTGCAATCTCTTCTCTCATGCCTGATTCTGTTCTGTGCTACGTCGGCGCAAGGTCAGTTCGTTGTGGCTCATCGAGGTGCTTCACATGCCGCTCCTGAAAACACGTTGGCGGCATTCAAGCTTGCGTGGGAAGAAGGTGCAGATGGGATCGAAGGAGATTTCTATTTATCGAAAGATGGTCAAGTGGTCTGTATTCACGACAAGGATACAAAACGTGTTTCACCGAATTCAGAGGTCTTGAAAGTCGCTGAGGCAACCTTCGACGAGCTAAGAGCACTCGACGTCGGTATTTGGAAAGATGAGAAGTACGCGGACGAACAGATTCCAACCTTGGTCGAAGTTCTCGCAACCATTCCAGAAGGAAAAAAGATTTTCGTCGAGATCAAATGCGGTCCGGAAATCGTTCCAGTGATCAAACCTCAGCTCGCAGCATCAGGCTTAAAGCCGGAGCAAATCGTTATCATTTGCTTCAACGAAGCTGTCATCAAAAAGTCCCGAGAATTGATGCCAGAGTACAAAGCGAGTTGGTTAACCAGCTACAAACAGGAAACAAAAACAAGTCCTTGGCAGCCATCAACCGCAGAGGTGTTAACTTCCCTCGAACGGACTGGAGCCACCGGACTAGGAACAAACGGCAACCTCGCTGTCATCGACAAATGCTTCGTCGATGCAATTCGAGATGCAGGTATCGAGTTCCACGTCTGGACCGTCAACGGTGCAGTCCCCGCACTCGCGTTCAAGTCTTTAGGAGTCGATTCCATCACCACCGACCAACCAAAATTCATCCGCGAAACCATCGAGGCAAAGGTGGAGTAAAGTTCGATGTGATGCAATTCGCTAAACGCTTCACCCTCCCCACTCACACATTTCACCCGCAAGCAACTGCAGCCAACTGTACCGCATGGAAGCCGATCAAAATCATTGGCGATTCCTCCCACGTTGTGTCGTGCGAAAGGATGATCTACAGATACTTAGCTGTAAGGAAAGATTAAGAGACTTAGGGAAATTTGAATAGCAGATTGAATGCTGATTCACCTCAATCTGTCCCGAACCTCATCGCTGTAAACGATGACAAGGTAAGCCTAATCCGCTCGGAGTTTATTCTGAAGAATCAACGGGCTTTGCGTCGGAACTCGGCAGGTAACCGTGTTTTCTTAGGAATTGCTCGGCGACCTGAGTACTTGGCTTTTCGAAGTACGGCTGCATCATGAAGCTGTGCCCAGCACCTTCAAAGATCTTCAACTCAAACTGCTGACCAGTTTTTCGAGCGTGTGCGACAAATGCCTGTTGATACTCCAGAAGATGATCGCGGTCCCCGTGCATGATCAAGGTCGGTGGCAATGGTTCCTTAGTAAGAATGCGTGAGGCCGACATTTCCAAAGCGTCAGCGACCGGATTCAGTAACTGCCAGTCTCGCTCATTGAACAATTCGAGTACCTTTTGGAACTTCGCGATTTCCTCGTCAGCAATCCCTTCGCGTCTGCCAAGAGTCTCCGCCTGCTTGATCAATTCCACGCGGTGGTCAAGAGGAACGGAGTATCCCTCGGGCGTGCTGCGGGCAAACTCCTCAAGATGACCTACAAACGCGGGTGCTTCCTCCTTTGTCTTCGCTAGCAGTGTCTCGGTTTTGACGAACCAGATGTCGATGCCATCAAAAGCAGGGCAGTAAAGGAGCAATGCATCGGGCTTCGGTGAAATTGACAGATCATCAGTCGCATCCTCGAATGATCGATTGATACTGGCTTGGAGCGCTAAGTCACCGCCTCCCGACGTACCGGTCGCTACAATTTTCTCAGGGTCGATGCCAAGTGTCGCGGCGTTCGCACGGAGATAACGGATGGAACTTTTCGTATCTTCCACCTGATGCCTTGGGCGCGGCAGCGAGGCGATCTTTTCCAAACTCTGTTTAGGCAACTGCCCGGAATTCACGGGCGCAGTTTGCGGCTTAACGATCACCATTCCCAGTCGTCTGAAATGCTCCCTTTGCTCAGGAATGTTGCACCTGAAGATGACCAGTGCCGACCGCTTGTCAGAGGGCTTCCAGCCATCTGGATAGTACACAGTCAACGTGCGACGTGGCTTTGCCTTATAGACCAGGTTCGTTGTCAGATTCTTCATCGGTGCTGATGACTTCGGTGCCTCCTCCGCCCCGAACGTTGCCGTCGCCGTCATCACTATCAATAAGGCAATAACAGCTGACTGATGGAGGTGTCTCTTACGTATCATGATATCCTCGTTCTCTCTGCAGAATCAAAGACCAAGGTGTTGACTGGCTGCTCGTTTCGTCATCCAGTTTTTGCAGGCTGGGTGCAACAAAGCGAAACCCAAGAGATGGTGGTTGAACAAGAAACTGTAACAGGCGACATTCAATTGAACTACCGACAAAGTCGGGTTACGTGAACCCTCTGCGTGCTTGCGATTTCAATCAGATCGAACCCGTTAACGGTGTTTAAGTCAAAACCTTCATTGGCTTCACTTCTCAATGCTCGTTTTGTACTCAAGAGTACTGCCATTGACGAAGAGTCAATGGCATCTCAGTATCGTTTGAAAGGAACATCGAGGAAAAGATGGCTGAATTAATAGGTGGATTCGTAATTGTTGCTCTTGTCCAAATCCTCGTGGCATATAGCTTGTGGCAACGAATAAAAGGCATGAGAAACGAAGATGGCAATTCTTACACTGAAAAAAATCATGAAGATCAGTCAGCCTTGAGCTGAAGGACAGTCGTCGGTTGCCGCTGTTGGAAATATCTAGTTTCGTGCGTTCGAAGTCACTGGCGAATGACTTGTGCTTTCCAGCCGTTGAGACGCCAGAGTTTGCCTTCTCCCACGAATTCTAATTGGTAAAGAACTTCGCCCCTGCCCTTGGTCCAGATATAGCCATAAGCATAATCACTTTTTGCTGAGCCTTGCGAACTATCGTAGCTGATCATTGACTTAAAGAAGTCCTTGTAGTGGGCGAGTTCACCAGCCGGAGTATTGTCACCACTTCCGTAGTTCTGACCAGAAAGTAGTTCAATGAATCTTTGTCGAAAAGGAGCCGAAAGGTAAGGGACGATCTCCTCCAGTTTCGTCGCCTTCGCCATGACTTTTTGCAAATGCTTGACAGTCACTTCCACGGAAGGTGTGTGTGCATGGTCGAAAGCAGCCGGGTTTTGAGCGTCCGCATATGCTTTACGGTACTCCGCAGGGATCGCATCGAGCTCCTTCTTTTTCCGTTCTTCACGCAACCGTTCAAGAGTTCGCTTACTTTCAGCGTCTGACTTTGGTCCGGCGAAACTGGAGCTAAAACTGCTCTTGGACCTCAGTGAGGAGGAACTCTTCGAAGAAAAAGTAGAACTACTTTTCTTCCGCAATGCTTCGCCTTTTTTGCGAGCCTCTTCGCCCTTCTTGCGGAGTTCTGCAAAATGCCGATCCCACTCAGGAGTACCTGGCTTCAGACTTTTAGTCGTCGGTTTCACT